>NZ_JBVHTA010000011.1:155305-180589 GCF_055566095.1 Streptomyces sp. NPDC027962 | reverse complement strand
CGCCACCACCGAAGAGATTCTGGCGAAGGTCCGCCTCGTCCAGACCAACATCAAGAAACTCGTGGCAAACAACTCGAAGTGACATCAACAGGATCACGAGACACTAGGTGCAGCGCGCTTTGCACATGAGGCGGCTCGATGCGACCTGCCTTCCAAGATCCCGGATGCCTCTCCAACAATTGGCGGCAAGTCGCTTTGACCTGAGGGTCGGGTCCGCATCGAGTTACGAATGCGGGCCCGCCCGTCGACAGGAGTCGGGGTGGGCTCCCCTCGCGCGTGCCCACCCCTTGCGTGTACCTCCGGCGTTTCAGTGGCCTAGAGGAAGTAGCCGGCGGCCCGCTTGTCACCACCCATGTAGTCGCCGCCCGCGTTGGCAACGATCTTGCCGATCTCCTTCAGGGCCTGGTTGATGACGCTGGCTTCCTTGGTCCACTTTTCCTGTTCCTGGACATAGGCAGTGTGCGCCTCGCCCTCCCAGCCGGCGGCGACGGCGTCCATGGCCCTCTTGATGGCCCCCAGGTCGTCTTCGAACTTCTTCGCCTGGCTACCGAGCACAGTCGCCGTCGCGTCGAGAGCTCCGTACTTGACGACAAGCTCGTCGTACGAGTTCATGCCCATGATTTCCTCATCTCACCTTTGTAGTCGTTCGGCCGTCGCTTGCCGAAGCATGTCAGCCAGTTGCGTTAGAGGCCGCTGAGGTTCGACTTCGCCGTCGTACCCACACCGAGGTCGACGTTGATGCTCTGCACGGCGGCACGGATGTCTTCCTCCGTGCCGTCCTTGATCTTCCTCGACTGGCTCGTCGCCTCGAGGAACTTCGCAAGGATGTTGCCGAGATTCACCATGCCCTCATTGATCTTCTGCTGCCGATCGTTGAAGGCTCCGGCGCCAATGCCCTTCCACTGGCCCTCAAGGCTGTCGATCGTGCCCTGAATCTGCTGGAGCTGACCCTTTAGCGAGTTGAACTTCTCGAAGAGCTCCTTCTGGAGCCGGCCTACTTGCTCGTCTGAAAGCCGCTGGCCCTGTGACACAGTTGCGTTTCCCTTCTGAATTGCCGTGGTGACCGGCTGGGTTGTGCGCCACCCGGCGTTGCCGGGTGGCAGCGGACTTGAGGCGAAGGTCTGTTGGTCAGGTCATGCGCTTCGACGCTTCCGGAGGACGGCGAACGCGACTCCCGCGAGGACGACGGCAGCGGCCACCCCGCCGATGACGAGGCCCTGTTGGCTGCCGTTCTCGGTCTCCGTACCGGAGCCTGCCACGGTGGCGTCGGCTCCGGGCTTGCCCTCGGGGGCCTGTGACGAAGCTGGTGCAGACGGCTTGGAGGAGGGGGCGGCTGCGTCGAAAGCTCCGCCGCCGGTGGGCTTGTTGGTGATCGGGCTGATGTTCGGGTCGCCGGGCTTGCCGAGGCCGCGGTTGATGTGGGCGCCGGGGCGGACGATGCCGTGGCCGAGGTAGGTACTGACCGTGCCTTCCTTCCAGTCCTTGCCACGGCCGGCGGACTCGAACATGACACGGAGGACCTGGTTCGCGGTCCAGTCAGGGTGGGCTGACCAGATCAGGGCGGCGGAAGCAGAGGCGATGGCGGACGCCGCGCTCGTTCCCCCGTCGCCGTAGCAGTAGCTATTGAAGGTCTGGTCACACCAGGATGGAATCCCATTGCCCGGCGCCGCGAGATCGATGAAATCGCCGTGCTGGGAGTACCTGGCCACCTTGCCGTCAGGTCCAGTTGCGGCAACAGCTACAGCTTGGACATAACTGGCAGGATACCGCTCCTTGTTGTCCTGGTCGCCGGCATTTCCAGCAGAGGCAAAGAGCAGCTTTCCCTTGTTGGCGACGTATTCGACTGCTTTGCGCATGTCGGAGTTGTAGTACTTACTACCGAACGAGATGTTGATGACCCGAGCGTCACTTTCGGCTGCGGCCCTGATCGCGTCCGTCATGTCGGACGCATTCACAGGCTCCTTGTTTTGGAGATCTGTGTCACTGACTCGAAAAGGAATGATTTCGGCTCCAGGCGCGAGACCTTTGAGCCCTCCACCCTTCCCTGTGCCGGCGATGAGCTCGGCAATGGTTGTTCCATGACCGGTGTAGTCATCGGTCTCGTCACCCTTGGCACCGGAGGGGTCCTGCCCCTTCAGGACTTGTCCCTTCAGCGACGGAGTGTCTGGATTGACGCCGGTGTCGATGACAGCAACCTTGATGCCCTCTCCCGTGGTGGACTTCCAGATCTTCTCGGCATCCATGGCCTCGAGATACCACTGCTTCGATTGCATGTCCGCCGCGACAGCAGCGGGAGCGAAACCGGCAAGCCCAGTGGACCAAAACCCGATTGCGGCCACAGCGCCGAACACGGCACACCGAAGCCTGCCTGACCTGCTGCCACTCAATCGGCTCATTTGTGCCGTCATCCTGACTTCCGAACCTTCCGTGCGCCTACTCGATGACCGGTGGTACGGGCCCACGTCGCCTGGCAGCCCAAGTCTCTTCGTCTTCCGGCAGGTATTCCGGACGTGCAGAGGCGTTAGTCTCCGGCTCATCGTCACCGTTCTGCCGCTGATTGCGGCGGCCACCGACGACGGCTGGGCCGCCGGTCGTGTATCCCCCGGCACCCGGTCGGGGGCCCTGTCCGGAGTTCCGCGGTGTACCCACAACACCATTGGCGCTGGGCATGCCGCGTCCGGTGGTGCGATGTGCCCCATTTCCAGGGTTTGCCCCGATGATCCCGGACTGGCCGGGCCTGGACGCGGCGGAACGGCCTTGTGCCGGTGCGTCACCGCCGACGACCGTGCCCCTCGGTATGCGGGCCCCACCGTTTCCACCAGTACTGCGCTGAGGAGTGCCTCCGACAATGCCGTCATGGCGTCCGCCGCGCGTTCCGGTAGCTGGAGCGCTGGTGGTACGCCCGGCTCCCGGCTGGCCGGTAGTACCTGCTCGACCCGCCATAGGTTGCTGCCCTGTGGGCCCACCGCGGCCCGTAGGGCCGCCGCCGGGTCCCATGGCCGTCGGGCGTCCCACGGGGCTGCCGGAGCGCCTTTCACCCGCAGAGCCACCGGTGGGGCGCGGCCCGCCGGTCGTCCCTGCGTTGCGGCCGGCTGCCGGGTTGGGATTGCCGGTCGAGCCGGGGCGTCCCACCTGGTTGGCGACGGGTCCACCCGTTGCCCGCGGAACTCCAGGGGGTCCGCCGGCACGAGAAATGGGACCGCGCGGGGCGGGACCGCCCAGCATGGGCGCTATTGGACCGTTCGTGGTGTTGGTGGGGCCCGTGACTGGGGAGGTAGGGGTCGGGTTCGGTGTCGCGGTCGGTGGCGGGGGAGCCGCGACGGTGTCGATCTGCATCGACGTGTTCGAAGGGAGAACCGGGATGGCTCTGCTCGGGTCACCGGTCCGTGTCGAACCTTCACTTCCCCGAGACTCAGTTTCGGCCCCGATGGACTGGGCGACGGGGGGACTGGCCTCGCCGGGCACCGTGGCGGCGCTCGAGGCCTTGCCCGGTGCGTAGCTATCGCTCGGCAGCGGCACCGCCGCCTTCAGCGGTTTCGGAGGCTTCGGCATCTCCTCGCCGGCCAGGGTCGCGTGCGACACCGTGTAGTACGACGCCAGGCGGTTCATCAGATTGATGGCCTCCTGGCGGTCCTTCTCCGCCTTGACAGCCTTCTGGTACTCCGGATTGTCCGCCGTCTTGTCCTTCTCCGGGAAGGCTTCGGGCTTCTTCGGGTCGGCCCGGTCATCACGCGGCGGCTTCGAATTGCGCACCGTGGCCAGGCCCGTGCTGGCGACCTTCATCTGGGCGCCGACGGCGTTGGCGTACCTGCCCACGTCCCAGGCGTAGGTGACGAGTCCCTTCCCGTAAGCCTCGAAGGCGACGGCTGCTTCGCCCTTCCAGTCCGTCGACGTGACGAAGTCGCTGAGCTCCTTGGCCGCCTTGTTGAGAGCCTTCGTGGCCTTCTCCAGCGTCTCGCCGGCGTGCTCCAGGTCGGCCGGGTTGGCGCTGTCCAGGAGATCGAGCATCTCGTTGAGCTTCCGGCCCTCGAAGTTCGACGTGCCGAGGTAGTTCGTGCTGACGTTCAGACCGAAGGGCAGTATGTCGTTCAGCCAGTACATCATGTCCGTACCGGCGTACTGCTGCTTGATCTCGCTGACGTCCTGCTGCTGCTCCGCCTGCTCGCGCTTCTGCAGCTGCTCTGGCGTCAGCTCCGGCACCGGCTTCGGTTGCTGCTTCTCATCGCTCATCGCTCGTCACCCAAGGTCCGTCGTGCCGGTCTGGGAGTCGTTCTTCTCCCTCTGGAGCGCCTGCGCCTGTTCGTCACGTTCCATGTCCAGCCGTGCCTTGATCGTATGGAACCGATGGCGGAACTCATCCTCAAGGTTGTCGAAACCGATGTCCGCGCCGCGGACGGCGATGCGCAACAGCTCGATTTCGTCACTCAACTGCTTGGAGAGCGACAACACCGCCTGGTGCACGCGTTCGTACTGGGTGAAGAAGCCATCGGCCTCTGCGAAACCTCCGGCGCTGGTGCCGAACGACTCCCGCGTCACAACGGCCTCTGCGACCTTGGTGCCGCCGGCGTCGCCGCCACGCAGATCGCTGAGAAGGCCGTTCACCTTGGTCTGAAACTCCGTCAGAGCGCCGAGTCCACGCTCGAGGTCACTTGTCATAGCCGCCCCCACCAACTACCTCGAGCATGATGCCCGTACCTCCCCGTTTGCTACAGCCTGGTCACGCATTGCGATCGTGGTGACTCGCCGTCCTGGCGATTGCGCTGCAACCACTCTAGTCACTGGCTATGACATGCCCAAGTGCCTTACTCCCTGCGCCATTTCCTGGATGAGACGCCACTCTCGCCTGTGCGGTTGCAACCGGAAGGCGTCGCCCTCCTCACGGTGTTCCTCCTGCGGCCGCCCGCCTCGACCGGCGCCGTGAGTCACGTAGGGCCACAGCCCCACCGGCGATGGCCGCGACGAGGACGCCGCCGCCCACGAGCACATACGTCGCGAGGCGGGCGTTGCGTTCGTCCGGGGTCTCGCCCAGGTGCAGCTTGGCCGGGGTCGGTGCCTCGACCTTGGTCACGCCTTCGTGGGCCACCGGCTTGTCGAGCGGTTTGTCGTCCTCCGTCAGTGCGCGTACGGGGTCGACGACGCCCCAGCCCACGAGTCGGTCATGGCCCGCGGTGGAGCGCTCCGCCGTCTGTTGGAGCTGGGCGACGATCTGCTCCTGCTCCCAGTCCTTGTGTTTGCTCTTGACGAGGGCGGCGACAGCAGCGACGTAGGGAGCGGAGAAGCTCGTGCCGTTGTCGGCGCAGTGGCCGCCGCCCGGCACCGTTGTGATGATGTCCACACCTGGTGCGGCAATGCCGACGAAGTCGCCCGACTGGGAGAAGGCGGCACGTTCGTTGTTGCGGTCCGAGGAGGCGACAGCGAGTACGCCGTCGTACGACGCCGGATAGGTCTTCTTGACGTTGCCGCCGAGGCCGTCGTTGCCTGCCGAGGCCACAATCACGACCTCCGCGGCGAGAGCCCTGTCGACGGCCTGCTTGAGCAGGGGTGTCGGCTCGACGGCGTTCGCGGTGTCCTGGGAGATGTTGATGACGCCCGCCTCCTGGTCCACCGCGTAGTCGATGGCCTGGGCGAGGGTCTTCGCCGTCCCGTGTCCCTCGGCGTCGTTCTGCTGGATCGGAATGATTGTGGCGTCGGGGGCCAGTCCCACGAAGCCGGTGCCCTTCCCGGGACGGGCGGCGATGATGCCGGCGACCTTGGTGCCGTGGCCCACGGTGTCCGTGGTGGCGTTCTCCTTGCCGCGCTCGATCTTGTTGCCGTTCTGGTCCTTCAAGTTCTTGGGCAGCAGGTTCTTGCCGCTCCCGGCGTCGACGGCGGAACGGAGCTGCGGGTGCTTGATGTCGACACCGGTGTCGATGACGGCGACCCGGACGCCCTTGCCCGTGGACTGTTTCCACAACTCGTCGAGGAGGACACGCTGCAGCGCCCAGGGCCGGCCCTCGTACTTCTCTCCGGGATAGGTGCACTGACCCGCCGAGTCGGCCACGGCAGGTGCGCTCGGCAGGCCGATGAGGGCGATCACCGTGGCGGCCGCGGCCGCGGTCAGGCGTCTTTTGGTGAAGGTCACGTCTGCCTCAGTCCTTACGAGCCCTGCGGCTGGCGGGCGGCGCCGGTCGACAGGCGGGGCCCGGTCGGCAGGAAGGACGACCAGGCTGCGGGCACAGGGAGCGGGTCCACGTCCTTGTAACCCAGGCGGCTCTGTGCCTGCTTCGCCTCCTGGAGCCGCTGTCGCCTCTCCTCCTCCGAGCCGGAGGCTCCGATGCCGGAGTCGTCGGTCGCGGTGTCGCCGTTGGACTGCATCGCGTAACGCAGGCCTGTGTCGGTGACCAGGAAGAGGAAGCCGGAGTCGATGGTGGAACCCTTGAACTGCCGGAAGAGTTGGCCCGAACCGGGGGTGACATAGGCACTGCTGGACCCCGTCGGAAGGATCGCCGGGAAGTTGCTCCCAGCCCAGGTGCTGAGGGTGGTGGCGCCGTTCTTCTCGTCCACCTTGCGCAGCACGTTGCACACGGTGTTGCGGCTGCCCTCCGCGGTGCTCGCCGAGTTCACGGGTTCCGGGGCGAGTTGCGGCCACTTCTTGTCCTGAGCGAATGCCTGACCCGGCTGGAAGGCGGCGGCGCTCACCGACTTCGCCCGGCCGGCCTGGCCGAGGCCGATGAGGTCCTTGCTGTTGAGCAGGAGTTTCGCGGTCAGGTCGGAGACTGGGGCGACCCGGCCGGGCAGGACGACATACTGCTGGTTCTTGGTGCCGTCGGTGGCGGTGAGGACCATGCCGACCCTGTTCGCCTCGGGCGCGAGGTCACCTGGCGCGCCGGCGGCCTCTCCGGGCACGCCGGGGATCTTCGGGAAGGTGATTTCGTCACCCTTGTGCAGGGTGTCCAGCCATGCCGTAGAGACCCGTTGGGGCGCTCGGCCCTGGCCGACCAACTGGCGCAGGAGCAGTTCGTCGTCCGCGACCGGATACGCGGTCCCGGCGGCGTCGATCACGTGGCGGACCTTGTCCGGACCTTCGGCGTAGATCAGCTCACCGCCGCTCAGGCGGTCGGTCCCCTCGGTCTTGTTCTGCTCACGCTCGGCGAATACGAATGCCGCCTTCTGGATGGCCCGGCCGCCCTCGCCCGGTCGCTCGCACACCGCCCACCGTTTGACGGCACCTGCCTGCTTCGCGTCGGGGAGCCGGTCGGGCGCGTACGGAATGCCCAGGGTGGCGCCATGGGGAATCTTGCCGCTGTCGAGCACCGACTCGTCGACGTTGATGACCTTGCCCTTGTCAGGGTCGAGAAGGAGCTTGGCGGAGGACATGTTCAAAACCGGGTGGAGCTGGGTCTTCCCGTCGGTCCTCAGAACCACGTAACGGGTCGTCGATTTGCTAGCGATGATGACGTTCTCACCGGGCGCGTTCCAGTCCTTCGGCGCGACGGGCTTGAACATTCCCCAGGCCCCGAAGACCGCCAGAATCACGACGCCGACGATGGCGCCGGGGACCACGGCACGCAGAGGGCGGGGCGCGCCCTCCTCGGAACCTGTCGCATTCGGCTGGAGGAACTGCGCGACAAGCCTTCGCTTCGCGAAGGTGTAGGCGTTGAGTTCGTCCCGTCGTGATGCCATCTGTCCGCTGTCCCTCTCCCCCGCTGGGCGACCAGGTTCCCACACTCATCGAAACGGCCTGCCGTCGTACCGGCCCCTACTATGCCTGCTGGCGCTTGCGCCCCACTGCTCAGGTAGGGTGATCGCCCGGTCAACGTCCAATGGATTCTGGCAATTACGGACACGAGGGGGCAACGCGGCGATGAGTACCGCGACTCGCACGCGAAGTGGGCGGACTCCTGCTCGAGCCCCTGGCAGTTCCCGACGGCAACGCCGCAACGGAGCCCCTTCCACTGCGCCGCAGGCCGTCCCCGCGACGACCACCCTCCGCCCTCTTTCACGCACCAGCCGCGTGGGGCCTGTCGAGCTGCGCCAACTGGTGTTTGTCGAGGCGGGGCTCGCGCTGGCGGCCGTGGGCGTCGCACTCGGCGGTCTCTGGCTGATCCCCACCTGCTCCGTGGCGTCCGTGCTGGTACTGCTGGCAGTGATACGCCGCCGCGGTCATGCCCTGCCCGACTGGCTCGCCACGGTTGTGGCCCTCCGTTCCCGCAAGCGCGCCTCGGCGCCTTCCGCAGCTGATGTGGACGCGTCGCTCGCCCCCGTTGTGGAGTCAGTGCCCGGGATCCGGCCGTTCCCCTACGTCGCCCGCGAGCGCCGCACCGTCGGAATGCTCGGCGACGGCACGTTCCTGACCGCGGTGGTGCGGGTGGAGGCGAGCGGGGCAGCACTGCGCCCGGCCTCCGGAGCCCGCGCGCTGCCTCTGTCCCTGCTCGGTGACGCCCTCGAAGTGGACGACATCGCGCTGGAATCGGCGCAGGTGGTCCAGCAGGTGCGTTCGGCCCCCGCGCCGCATCTGCCGCAGCAGTCGGTGGCCCGGCTCTCCTACGCCCCGCTCCAGGAGCGGACCGGCGCACCCGCGCTGAGGATGACATGGGTGGCGGTCAAGCTTGATCCCGAGCTGTGCCGGGAAGCGATCGTGGCCCGCGGCGGGGGCGTCGAAGGAGCCCAGCGGTGCCTGGTGCGCATGGCGGACCACGTGGCGAGCCGTATCACCGGCGCCGGCTTCCAGGCGGTGGTGCTGGACCAGGAGGAGCTGAACTCCACCATGGCGACCGCCGCATGCGCGAGTCCCCGGCTGGCGGCCCGTCCCGGTGGTCCGGATACGGCACCGCAGCGGCGTACCACGGAGACGGCACGCGTCTGGCGGTGCGACGACCGGTGGCACACCACCTACGCGGTGGGCCGCTGGCCGGAGCTGGGCCGTGGCGCGACGCCGCTGCCCAAGCTGGTGTCGCTGCTCACCGCGGCTCCGGCCTATGCGACGACCTTCAGCCTCACGGTGCGCCGTGGCGTACGACAGGGGACCATCGACGTGGGTGGACACGTGCGTGTCACCGGGGGTTCCGACACCGAACTGGTCGGCGTCCGGCGGGCGCTGGAGCAGGCGGCACGGTCTGCGAAGGTGGGCCTGGTACGCCTCGACCGAGAGCAGCTGCCCGGTGTGCTCGCGACCATGCCGCTGGGTGGTGCCCACTGATGGCCCGGTCTGCAACGAAGCGTGCCCTGCGGGGAGTTCTCGGCCCGCGTCACGCCGGACACACGATGACCGCTGATCACCTCGGCGCGCTCTCCCTGCCGGTCGGGGACGACGGCGTCGTGATCGGTGACGACGCGGAGGGCCGCCCGCAGATCGTGGGCTTCCACCGGTCGACCCCGTACGAGGTGCTGCTGATCGGCGGTCTGTGGACTGCCCAGGTGCTGGCACTGCGCGCAGCGGGCACGGGCGCTCGGGTGGCCGTGGAAACAGGCCGCCCACAGGAGTGGTCCACCCTGGCTCAGGCGGCGGGTGCCGGCCTGCAGTGCATCACCCTCCACGACGTGGGGCGCGTCCCGCCGATGGGCGCGACGGTGGGAAGCCCCGTGGTCGTAGTGCGGGACTGTGGCATGCGGCCGCCGCGTGGTCGCGTCGTCTCCTCACCGTGGCAGTCCGTACTGACGCTGCTGCCGTACTTGAGCCCGGTGGCACCCCGGCTCCTGCGGGACTCGACCATGGTCGGCATCCAACGGGTCTCACCGCAGGAAGCGGCACAGATCGGACGGATCCTGGGTCTGGCCAAGGGCGAGAGCGACGCCCTGCCGA
This sequence comes from Streptomyces sp. NPDC027962, assembly GCF_055566095.1. Classification (NCBI taxonomy): domain Bacteria; kingdom Bacillati; phylum Actinomycetota; class Actinomycetes; order Kitasatosporales; family Streptomycetaceae; genus Streptomyces; species Streptomyces sp. NPDC027962. Next base: position 170,808 of record NZ_JBVHTA010000011.1, on the reverse strand, counting down.
CTCTCGCGGACGGTGTGACCCTGTGGTGCTCCGGACGTGAACGTCAGTGGGTGCTGACGAGCGGTACAGACGCGGAGACCGGTCTTCTCGGGGTTGCCCGCCGGATGGACTGACCCCTTGCCCGCCGCGCCCGCAGGACGGGCCGTTTTCCCCCGTGTCACCCCCCGGTGGACAGTCCGGTGGACGCCCGCCCCTGGTGGCTGAGCTCGCCTAGAATGCCGTAGGCGAAGGCGTGAGGCACTCTGCTGTCCGCCGCCCCTTCGGCGTATGGGGCACGTTCATCTCGGCTTTTACCGAAAGGAAGTTGAACCATGGGGAGCCAGCAGGAGAAGGACGAGCTGTACGCCCTCGACATCTCCGGAGTCGAGTGGCAGGGCGCCCCCGGCACGAGCCCGGACGAGGAGCGAGTGGAGATCGCTCATCTCCCCGGCGGGAGCGTCGCGATGCGATCGTCCTTGGACCATGACACCGTGCTGCGCTACACCGAGGCCGAGTGGCGCGCTTTCGTGCTCGGCGCTCGCGACGGCGAGTTCGATCTGCGCTGAGTCGCCGATCCGTAGCGTTCCACTTCGATGGGGCCGGCGGCCGGGTGCACGAGCCGCCCGGCTCCCGGCCTCGGCGATTTCCGGGCCAAGCACCCGACGTACGCAGGCCACCGACGCCGAGACCGGATTGTTGGGCAGCGCTCGACGGATGGACTGAGCGGACCGGTTCCGTTCGGTGTTGTGCCGGTTTGCTCCGCCTGATTTCTCACGCTCCGGTGTACCCGGGTCACCTGCGGGCAGGGCGTGACGTAGGGGACAGCAGTCCGCCGCCGGACGGGCCTGCCGAAGCGGTGTTGTTGGAGATTAGGCTGGGTCGGGGCGCGGCAGGAGAACCTACGGGAGGACCGTCCGCGTCCCAGGGGGAGAGCCGGGCCGATCCGAAGAAGGCGGTGGCCCCCACCCACGACGGCACAAGGGTGCTCGACCACACCAGGAGGCAAAGTGAACGGCGATCGGGACGACATCCACGGGGGCTGGAACATTCCCGTCGACGAGTCCGACGCGGAGCCCGCCGAGCTGACGGGTGAGTTCACCATCGACTACACCCCGCCTGCCTGGTACACGCAGAACGCGTCGGGTGACACCTCGGGCGGCGGCGCCGGGCAGACGCCGCCGCCTCCGCCGCAGGGTGCGCCGGTGGCGGTGCCGGGGCTGCCGGCGGGCAGCGGCTACGAGCCGAACTGGGCGCCGTCTGCGCCTGCGCCGCAGGAACCTGCGCCCGTACAACCGCAGCCCGTGCAGCCCCCGGCCACGCAGCCCCCTGCCACGCAGACCCCGGCCACGCACCCGTCGGAGCCTGCGCCGGCCGCCGAGACCGGGGCGGACGGCGCGTCTGCCGGCGCTGCGCAAGCCCCGCAGGACCCGGAGTTGTCGTGGGAGTCCTTCGGAGGCGGAGATCTGGAGAGCGGCGCCACCATGCGCTTCTCCCCCGCCGCCCTGAGGCGCGAGATGGCCGAGCGGGCCGCCGCCGACGCTGCCGGAACGGACGCTGCCGCCGCCGAGGGTACGCCGGAGCCGGACCCGGTGACGCCTGCGCCCGTGGCCGCGGACAACGGCGACGGGACTGGGGACGGCACCGGCGACGAGAAGACCGCAGCCCCGGCGGCGGACGTTGAGCCCGACAGCCCCGAAGACAGCAAGAGCGCCGACGCCCACGAGAAGGCCGCAACGGCCGAGGCGCCCGACACCTCCGAGGCTTCGGACGCTTCCGAGGCTTCCGAGGGGACCGCTGACGCCGACGGGTCTGCCGAGGCCCCGGTGGTAGGTCACGACGCCAACGACGGCGGCAGCGCCGCCGAGGACAGCACGTCGGCCGGCGAAGGCCCCTCCGACGCCGCTCGCCCGCCCGTCGCACCCCAGGACGCCGTACCCGCCGCGGCCGAGCCGCAGGACGCTCCCGCCGGCGGGCAGCCCTGGGCGCCGGTTCCGCCGCCCGCAGCGCAGGGCGGCGGACTGCCGCCGCTGCCACCTGCGTTCCAGCCTGCCGCGCCGCCCGCCGCACCGCAGTGGCCCGCGCCGAACACCGACCAGTCGGCCCCTGCCCCTGGGCAGGCACCGGCCCAGCCGCCCGGCTACGGCTTCCCGCAGCAGACGGGACAGCCCGCTCAGCCTGCCCAGGCGCAAGGCGGGTACGGGTTCCCACAGACGGGCCGGCCCGTTCCCAACCAGGCTCCGCCCCAGGGCGGTTACGGCTTCCCGCAGCAGACGGGACAGCCGCAGCAGCCCGGACAGCCCGGTCCTGCACCACAGGGCGGCTACGGCTTCCCCCAGCAGACCAGCCCCACGCCCGGACACCAGGCCCAGCCCGGACAGCCCGGCCCTGCACCGCAAGGCGGCTACGGCTTCCCCCAGCAGACCAGCCCCGCACCCGGACACCAGGCCCAGCCCGGACAGCCCAGCCAGCCCCAGCCCGGCCCCCACCCGGCCGCCCCCCTTCCGCCCCAGGCACAGGCCCACGCGCCCCATCCGGCCGGGCCCGGCAACCCGCAGCTTCCCGCGCAGCAGGGGTACCCGCAGGCCGGACAGATGGCGCAGGGCCAGCCGCAGTCGTCCGGGCCTCCGGTCGACCCGCGTACCGGTGGCGCCTGGCCCACGCCGGTCACGCACGACCAGCGCGAGCGTTCCGTTCCGGGGGCTCCGCTCGGTTACACCGCCGCGGTCGAGCTTTCCTCCGACCGGCTGCTGCGCAACAACAAGCAGAAGCCCAAGTCGAGCCGTAACCCCTCCAGTGCCGCCCGCTTCAAGCTCGGCGGGAAGAAGGAGGAGGCGGAGCGGCAGCGCAAGCTCGACCTGATCCGTACGCCGGTGCTGTCGTGCTACCGGATCGCCGTCATCTCCCTCAAGGGCGGCGTCGGCAAGACGACCACGACCACGGCGCTCGGTTCGACGCTGGCCACGGAGCGGCAGGACAAGATCCTGGCGATCGACGCCAACCCCGACGCCGGCACGCTCGGCCGACGGGTGCGCCGTGAGACCGGTGCGACCATCCGCGACCTGGTCCAGGCGATCCCTTACCTCAACTCGTACATGGACATCCGCCGGTTCACCTCGCAGGCGCCCTCCGGTCTGGAGATCATCGCCAACGACGTGGACCCGGCCGTCTCGACGACGTTCAACGACGAGGACTACCGGCGCGCGATCGACGTGCTGGGCAAGCAGTACCCGATCATCCTCACCGACTCGGGTACCGGTCTGCTCTACAGCGCGATGCGCGGCGTGCTCGACCTCGCCGACCAGCTGATCATCATCTCGACGCCGTCCGTGGACGGTGCGAGCAGTGCCTCGACGACCCTGGACTGGCTGTCGGCGCACGGGTACGCCGATCTGGTGCAGCGTTCCATCACGGTCATCTCCGGGGTCCGCGAGACCGGCAAGATGATCAAGGTCGACGACATCGTGCAGCATTTCCAGACCCGCTGCCGCGGTGTGGTCGTGGTTCCGTTCGACGAGCACCTCGCGGCGGGCGCAGAGGTCGACCTCGACATGATGCGGCCCAAGACCCGCGAGGCGTACTTCAACCTCTCCGCGCTGATCGCCGAGGACTTCGTGCGCGCCCAGCAGCAGCAGGGGCTGTGGACGGCGGACGGGAACCCGCCGCCCCAGGCCGCGCCGCCGATGCCGGGCCACGACCAGGGCCAGTGGCAGGGGCAGGGGCAGTGGCAAGGACAGGGACAGGGGAACCATCCCCAGGGTCAGCCGTACCCGCAGGGACAGCCCCAGCCGCACCCTCAGGGGCAGCAGCCGATACCGGGACAGCCCGGTCCCGGCGCCCCCGGACAGCCGATGCCCGGCCACCCGTATCCGCCACAGCAGCCTCCGCACCAACAGCCGTACGGCCCGCCGCAGCAGGGCCACCCGCCGCAGGGGTGGCAGCAGTCGCCTCCCTCGCAGGCCCAGTCGCCGGCGAATCCGGCCGGTCCCCCGCCCTCGGCGGGCGGCGGACCCGACGCCCAGGGGCATGTTCCGCCGGGACATGTTCCGCCGGGTCAGGTCCCCCCGCCCGGCTGGCAGCAGCAGCCTCCGCAGGCACCGCCAGCCCCTCAGCAGTAGCGCGACAGAGGTCTGAACCAATGAGGGCCCGCATCGTTCCCACGGTGCGGGCCCTCGTCCTATTCCCGCAGCCCACACGGGGTTTGAGCGGCCGTTGACGCGGCATGACCACCCTGATAAACCTTCGCTTCACCAGCTGGCGAACCGAGATCACCAACCCGCCCTCTCCGTGCGAGTAATGACGCGAGGTCACTGTCCATGGTCACAACGGCATCACCCCAGAGCAGCCGGCAACGCCCCCGCTTCCGATTGGTCCTCGCCACTGGCGCCGCGGCCTCCGCATTGGTGATGGCGGGGGTCGTCGCCCCCCAGGCCCAGGCCCAGCCGCAGGTCCGTTCCCTGGCCGGAGCGCAGGCCCGGCCCGCCGCCGACGACGGCAAGCAGGTTCTCACCGTCGCCGTGTCGCAGAGCATCGACTCGCTGAGCCCGTTCCTGGCGCAGCGTCTGGTCAGCACCACGATCCACCGTCTGGCCTACGACTACCTGACCAACTACGACGTCAAGGACGGCCACACCGTCCCCGGTCTCGCCACCGCGTGGGAGTCGTCGCCCGACAAGCTGACGTGGACGTACACCATCCGCGACGACTCCAAATGGTCGGACGGCAAGCAGGCCACCGCCGAGGACGCGGCCTGGACGTTCAACAAGATGATGACGGACGAGAACGCAGCCACCGCCAACGGCAGCTTCACCGCCAACTTCAAGAAGGTCACGGCGCCCGAACCGAGGACGCTCGTCATCGAGTTGAAGAAGCCTCAGGCCACGATGACGGCACTCGACGTCCCGATCGTGCCGAAGCATGTGTGGGAGAAGGTCGACGACTTCTCCAAGTTCAACAACGACAAGCAGTTCCCGATCGTCGGCAACGGCCCGTTCGTCATCACGGACTTCAAGGTCGACCAGTATCTGAAGCTGAAGCCGAACAAGGACTTCTGGCGCGGTGCGCCCAAGTTCGACGAGCTGGTCTTCAAGTACTACAAGGACGGTGACGCCGCGGTCGCGGCCCTGCAGAAGGGTGAGGTCTCCTTCGTCCAGGGTCTGACCCCGGCACAGGCCACGGCGCTGAAGAGCGCCGAGAACATCAAGGTCAACGACGCGCCCGGCCGCCGTTTCTTCGCCCTCGCCACCAACCCCGGCGCCCGGTCGAAGGACGGCGCGAAGTTCGGCAACGGGCACAAGGCGCTGCTCGACCCGGCCGTGCGCAAGGCGCTCTTCCACGCCACCGACCGCACGACCATCGTCGACAAGGTCTTCCAGGGCCATGCCGTCGAGGGCGAGGGCTACATCCCGCCGCGCTTCGCGTCGTACTTCTGGAAGCCCGAAGCGAGCCAGAAGATCGCCTACGACCCGGCGAAGGCCGCGCAGATCCTCGACGACGCCGGCTACAAGAAGAACGGCGAAGGCAAGCGGCTCGGCAAGGACGGCACGCCGCTCGACTTCCGTATCCTCTGCCACGCCACCGACCCGAACGACAAGGCGATCGGCAAGTACCTGCAGGAGTGGTGGAGCGAGCTGGGCATCGGGCTGAAGGTCGAGTGCCTCGACAACGTCTCCGACCCCTGGCTGGGGGGCGACTACGACCTGGCCTTCGACGGCTGGTCCGTCAATCCCGACCCGGACTTCGTCCTGTCCATCCACACCTGCGCGGCGCTGCCCGCCACGCCCAAGGACAGCGGCGCGACGGACAACTTCATCTGCGACAAGCAGTTCGACGAGCTGTATGCGAAGCAGGCCGTGGAGTACGACGCGGCCAAGCGCGCCGACGTCGTCAAGCAGATGCAGGCGCGGCTGTACGACACGGGCTACATGAACGTCCTCGCGTATCCGAACGCCGTCGAGGCGTACCGTACCGACCAGATCAAGTCCATCACGACGATGCCGGAGGCGGCCGGCAACATCTACGGCCAGGACGGCTACTGGAGCTGGTGGTCGGCCGAGCCCGCCACGGCCGACGGCGGCTCCGACAGCGGCTCGTCCACGGGCGTGGTGATCGGTATCGGCGCGGCTGTGGTCCTCGCCGCCGCTCTCGGGCTGTTCGTCGCGATGCGTCGCCGTTCCACCGCGGAAGACCGTGAATAGTCGATGAGCACCACAAGTACGACCAGCACGACCGCTGTGGCGCGGGCCCCCGAGGCCCGCGCCGCGAGCGGCAGCGCACGCGCCTATCTCCAGTACGTGGCGGGGAAGCTGGGCGGTGCGGCGGTCTCGCTGCTCGCCGTCCTCGTCACCAGCTTCTTCCTCTTCCGGATCATCCCGGGCGACCCGGTCAAGGCCATGACCCACGGCATGCCGACGTCGGCGGAGCAGATGGCGGCCCTGCGCCGTCAGTTCGGACTCGACAAGCCGATGTGGCAGCAGTTCACCGACTACTGCGCCAGTGCCCTGACGGGCGACCTCGGCATGTCGTACCAGTTCCGCGCGCCCGTCGGTGACCTGATCGCCCAGAAGGTACCGGCGACGCTGCTGCTCACCGGGGTGGCGGTTGTCATCTACTCGGCGATCGGGCTCTGGCTGGGCACCCGCTCGGCCTGGCGGCGCGGCAGCCTCGGCGACAAGCTCAACACCGGTGTGGCGCTGACCCTGTGGTCCGTGCCGGGTTTCTGGCTCGGCCTGCTGCTGATCATCACCTTCTCGGTGGGGATCGGCCCCATTCCCGGCATGTTCCCCACCGGCGGCATGGAGTCGGGCAACGAGAGCGGCTTCGCCCATGTGGCCGATGTGGCGCACCACATGGTGCTGCCCGTCCTGACCCTGGTCGCTGTCGGGTACGCCCAGACGCTGCTGGTGATGCGTTCGTCGCTGCTCGACGAAATGGGCAGCGACTATCTGACGACGGCACGCGCCAAGGGGCTGCGGGACGACGTGGTGCGGCGGAAGCACGCCGTACCGAACGCGCTGCTGCCTACCGTCACCATGGTGTTCATCAACCTGGGTCATGTGGCGGCCGGTTCGATCCTGGTCGAGACGGTCTTCTCCTGGCCGGGGCTCGGCGGGCTGTTCTACCAGGCTCTCAGCGTGCCGGACCTGCCGCTCGTCCAAGGACTGTTCATCGTCTTCGCCGGGGCGATGATCATCATGAACCTCCTCGCCGACCTGCTGTATCCGCTGCTCGATCCCCGGGTGGGCCGATGACGACGACACCGACGCCGCCGACGAAGACCACGACCGCACCCGAGGCCGCGCCGGCCGCCGAGGCCGGGCGGAGCTCACAGGCCGCGAGGTCGCTGGCGTGGGCACGCCGCCGGCACTCCGTGACCCGCTTCTGGAGCGCGTACCGCACCCACCGAGCGGGCCTGTTCGGACTGGCCGCGCTGGCGCTCATCGCCCTCACCGCACTCGCCGCGCCGCTGCTGGTCGGCGGTGACGTGCAGAGCGTGACGAACGCGCCCGGGACGGCGATGGAGAAGCCCAGCGGCGCATTCCCGCTGGGCACCGACCAGTTCGGGCGCTCACTGCTCGGCCTGCTGGTGTGGGGGGCGCGGATCTCGCTCACCGTCGGGCTGCTGGCCGCCGCACTGTCGGTGGCCATCGGCACGCTCGTCGGCATCATCGCCGGCCACTACGGCGGCTGGTTCTCCACGGTCCTGATGCGGATCACCGACTGGTTCCTGGTCATGCCGACGCTCGTGCTGGCGATCGTGCTCGCGACCGTCATGTCGCGGAACGTGTGGACGGTCGTCATCGCCATCGGCGTCGCCAGCTGGCCCACCACCGCGCGGCTGGTGCGGGCCCAGACCATTGCGGTGGAGTCGCGGCCCTACATCGAGCGCGCCAAGGCCCTCGGCGGCGGACACGGCCACATCATGAACCGGCATGTCCTGCCCAACGTGATGCCGCTGGTGCTGGCTCAGACCACTCTCGGCATCTCCAGCGCGATCCTCACCGAGGCGACGCTGGCCTTTCTCGGCCTCGGCGACCCCACCGTCGTCTCCTGGGGCGGGATGCTCCAGGACGCGCGCGAGGCGGGTGCGGTGTCCTCGGGCCACTGGTGGTACCTGGCCCCGCCCGGAATCGCCATCGCCCTCGTGGCGCTCGCCTTCACCCTGTGCGGGCGTGCGATCGAGTCCGTACTCAACCCGAAGCTGGGAGTGGCGCGTTGAGCCTGCTCGAGGTCAGGGACCTCCATGTGACCTACGGCTCCGGTGCACGCGCCGTGCCCGCCGTACGCGGCGTCGACCTGACCCTGACCGCCGGGCAGAAGCTCGGTGTCGCGGGCGAGTCCGGCTGCGGCAAGTCGACACTGGCGCTCGCACTACTGCGGCTGCTGCCGGCCTCCGCGAAGCTGACCGGCGAGATCGTCCTCGACGGCGAGGACGTCCTCACCATGAAGTGGGGGCGGCTGCGGGCCGTGCGGTGGGCGGGCGCGTCGATCGTCTTCCAGGGCGCGATGCACTCTCTCAACGCGGTCCACCGCATCGGAGACCAGATCGCCGAGCCGATCCTGCTGCACCGCGGATCGCCCCCGGCGGAGGCGAAGCGACGCGTCGGCGAGCTGCTCCAGCACGTGGGGCTGCCGGCCTCCCGCGCGGACGCGTACCCGCACGAGCTCTCCGGCGGTCAGCGGCAGCGTGTGATGATCGCCATGGCGCTCGCCTGCGACCCGCGGCTGATTGTCGCCGACGAGCCGACGACCGCGCTGGACGTGATGATCCAGGCGCAGATCCTGCGGCTGATCGAGCAGCTCGTCGCAGAGCAGGGCATCAGCCTGCTGATGATCAGCCACGACCTGGGCGTGCTCGCCGACACCTGCGACCGCCTCGCCGTGATGTACGCGGGCCGCGTCGTGGAGGAAGGCCCCGCCCGGGCGGTCTACGACGCCGCGCGGCATCCGTACGGGCGGGCCCTGTCCGCCGCCTTCCCCCGCATCGGTGACCCGGCCTCGCGCAGGGCACCACGCGGGCTGCCCGGCGACCCGCCCGACCCGGCGTCGCTGCCGGGCGGCTGCACGTTCCACCCACGGTGCCCCGTGGCGCTCGACGCATGCGCAGAACAGGACCAGGAGCTGGTCACGACGGGCGAGAATCACCGGGCGGCGTGCGTGCTGGTGGGCGCGGGCGGTGCGGCGGCCCAGGCCGGAGCCGGGACGGAGAAGCAGCTGTGACACAGGAGCACGTCATGACCCCGACCACCACGGCCGCTCCCCTGCTGTCGGCGTCCGGGCTGCACGTCACCTTCCCCGGGCGCCGGGGCGGGCCGACGGCGCGAGCCGTCGACGGCGTCGACCTCGACATCGGCCCAGGGGAGATCGTCGCCCTCGTCGGCGAATCCGGCTGCGGCAAGACCACGCTGGCACGCTCCCTGCTCGGCCTGGTGCCGCCGGCCTCCGGGCGCGTCACCTTCGGCGGGGAACCCCTCGGCTACAGCTCACGCGCGCTGAAGACGTACCGCAAGCGCGTGCAACTCGTGCTCCAGGACCCGAGCGGATCGCTCAACCCTCGGCACACGGTGTACGACGCCGTGGCGGAGGGCCTGCGGATCCACGACTACGCGGGTGATGAACGCGCCGCCGTAGCGGGAGCACTGTCCCGGGCCGGTCTGCGTCCACCCGAGCGGTTCTTCCTCCGCTACCCGCACGAGCTGTCCGGCGGGCAGCGGCAACGCGTCGTCATCGCGGGCGCCCTGGTGCTCGAACCGGAACTGATCGTCGCCGACGAGCCGGTGGCGTCGCTGGACGCCTCCGTACGCGGCGAGATCCTGGCACTGCTGCTGCGGCTACGGGACGAACTGGGCCTGTCCGCAATGGTGGTGACGCACGACCTGGGCCTTGCGTGGAACATCGCGGACCGGGTGGCGGTGATGTACCTGGGGCGGATCGTCGAGTCGGGGCCGGTGGAAGACGTACTGACGTCGCCGCAACACCCCTACACGAAGGCGCTGTTGTCAGTGCTGCCGGAGTCGGAGGAGACGCCTGTGGTCCTCACCGGCGAGCCGCCGGACCCGTCCCGCATCCCGGCCGGATGCCGATTCCACGCCCGCTGCCAGATCCTGTCGTCGGGCGAGGCGGCCCGTGCGGGCGTGGCGGACCTGTGCCGCACCCACGACCTCGCCGTCCTCCCGAACGCCCCGACCCCTCAGGTGGCGTGCCACTGGGCAACGGCGTCCGGCTGAGAAACACCGCGGCGGCCACTACGAGTGGACAGGTGTGGGGTGCCTCCCGGACCCGGGGGCACACGGCCCGCACGGACTTCTCCGGTGGGAGCGAAGCCGTCGGCCGGGGGCAGGGGACGCGCAGGGGAGCGTGTTCGGGACGTAAAGTGTCGCAACTCGCGCGAGGCGCGGTGAGGACAGCAGTCCCGGACATGCCCACACGAGCGGCACCCGGACGCCCCAGGCCCGGACCGGGCCACGCCCGAGCGGGCCACCCGACGACCGGGCCACGCCCGAACAGCTCATCGGTCCCGGACCGGGCCACGCCCACGAGCACAGGCGCGGGCCGAGCCGCACCCGAACAGGTCACCAGGCCACGCCCGGACCGTCAGCGACGCGCGTCGTACGCCGCCGTGAGCTCCCGGCACTTCTTCACGTCGTCCCCGATCGCCACCAGCAGCGACTCGATCGAGTCGAACTTCTCCTGCCCCCGCACATACGCCAGGAAGTCGACCGCCACATGCAGCCCGTACAGGTCGAGCCCCACGCGGTCGATCGCGTACGCCTCCACCGTGCGCTCGGTGCCGTCGAACTGCGGGTTCGTGCCGACGGAGATCGCCGCCGGCATGCGTTCGCCGGCCGCCGTGAGCCAGCCCGCGTAGACGCCGTCCGCCGGGATCGCGGTGTGCGGGAGGGTCTCCACGTTCGCCGTCGGGAAGCCGAGCTCGCGGCCGCGCTGGGCGCCGCGGACCACGATGCCCTCGACGCGGTGCGGACGGCCCAGGATCTCGGCGGCGCCCTCGACGTCTCCCTCGGCGATCAGCCGGCGGGTGAGCGTCGAGGAGAACGGCTCGCCGCCGCCCGCCTCGCCCCGCACATACAGGTCGACGACCTCGACGTCGTAGTCGTACGTGGCACCGAGCTCGGCGAGGAACGCGACATTGCCTGCCGCCCGGTGGCCGAAGCGGAAGTTGGGGCCCTCGATGACCGCACGCGCGTGGAGCTTGTCGACCAGGACCTTGACGATGAAGTCGGCCGGGGACAGCTGGGAGAACTCGGCGGTGAAAGGCAGGACGAGCACCGCGTCCACACCGAGCTCGGCCATCAGGTCGGCGCGGCGGTGGTGCGGCGCGAGCAGCGGGGGGTGGCTGCCGGGACGGACGACCTCGCTGGGGTGCGGGTCGAAGGTGACGACGACCGACGGCACCCCGAGCTCGCGCGCCCGCTCCACCGCACGGCCGATGATCAGCTGGTGTCCGCGGTGTACGCCGTCGTAGGAGCCGATGGTGACGACGCTGCGTCCCCAGTCCTGGGGGATGTCCTCCAAGCCACGCCAGCGCTGCACTGTGACCGCTCCTCGCCCGAACCTGTGTACGTGATTACCGATAACGCAGGTCTAAGACTGCCATGCCCCGCGCTCCCGGTCGGCATCGGCACCGGGCTGCCCGGTGTGCGCAGGGCCTGCCGGGCGCCCGGACCCATCACGGCGGCCCATTCCTGGGGGTCGTCGGCCGGCCAGCGCGCCGCCAGGGCGGCGAAGCCGGGCACCTCGCGGGCGAGCTCCACCAGCCGCCTGTCGAAGCAGGCGGCGCCCTTGGGTGTGCGGACGAGCAGCAGGCCCGTACGGTGCACCAGCGCACGGGTGTGCTCCTCCGCGCGCTGGTGGCAGCCGCGCGCGGCGGCGCGGAGCAGGGCGTCGAGAACGGTCAGATCGCGGGCCTCGTACTGCTCGTAGCGCAGCATCACGTCGAGCAGCTCTGCTCGCAACGCCCGCGAGGACGCGCCGCCGGGTGCGGCAAGGACGGGCGCGAGGGCGCTGCGCACCTGTGCCGGTCGGCCTCGTAGCAGGTGGGTGACGAGGGGGAACAGCACGTCGCGGGCATCCGGGCCCCCGTCGAGGCTGTGCTGGACGTAGGCGGCGGCGTGCACCGCGCCGTCAGGTCGGTGGTCGACGTACTCGCAGACCAGGGCGGCGGCGCGCCGAGCGGTCGCGGGGTCGGTGACGGCTTCGGCGAGCGTGGCGAGCAGCTCCCCCGCGTCGGCATTGCCGTCCGGCCGCAGCAGCCGGGCCCGGAGGGCGGCGAGCACCGGGGCGGCGTGGGTGGTGAGCGCGTCCACGAGCGAGCTGAACGGCAGGCGCGGGTCGCCCGCCGCGAAAAGGGCAAGGGCCCGGTCCAGGTGCCGGGAGCGGCTGACCGGGTCGCGGACGAGCAGGGCGAGCGCCGGGCCGTGGTGTACGGGATCGGCGAGCAGCACTCGTGCCGCGCTCCGCAGGTGTTCCCGGTCACGGTCGGTCGTGGGCCTGGGAGCACGGGCGTGGGCGGTGGCCGCGGCCCGTCGTTCGGGCCGGGGGTCGCGCGCCCAGCGGTCGACGGCCCTGCACAGCACGGACGGCTCGTCCTCGGCGAGCGCGGCGAGGAGTTCGGCGGCGCGGGGGTGGTCGGTGTCGACGAGGGCCTCGGTCAGGTCGTCGGGCGCGAGGCCGCGCCGTGCGTACAGCAGCGCCTGCGCGGCGGCGCCGACGGTGGGCCGCACCCCGGCGTCGGGGTTGGCGGCCAGAGGGGTGTCGTCGTCGAACCAACGGCACAGCAGAGGCTGTACGGCTCCGGGGTCGGCGGCGAGCCGTTGGTCGGCGAGCTCCAGACAGCGGGGTGCGGAGGCGTTGTGCGGAGGCGGGTCAGCGGGGACCAGGCGGCGCAGAAGGTCGAGCCGGGCCGGGTCGCCGAGCGGCAGCCGTGCCCAGAAGCGGGGCCCGAACTCCCCGTCGTGGCCGGGCCGTTCGGCCAGCCGGTGCAGCACGCCGAGATGCGGTTCCGCGTCCGGTAGGCGCGGCAGAACCTCATGCAGGAGCCGGGTCGCCCACCACCGCGCATCCGCGGGCCGTTCGTCCGCGTCCGGGTCGTGGAGCGCGTCCACGAGGCCGGTGAGCCTGTGCTCCAGCGCCGACGCCCCGTGACGCCGGCCGAGAAGGAGGAGAGCCTGCACGACGGTGCCGATGCGATGGCGCGGTACGGGCGCTGCCTCCGGCCCCTCCTGCCGGGGGTGCAGCAGGGAGCGCAACGTGCCGTCGAGATCGAGGTGCGCGCCCTGGATCCAGTCCGCGAGTTCCTCGTGCGCGAAGCGGTAGCCCCTGCCGGCCGGGACGAGCAGGCCTTCCGAGAGGACGGCGGACGCCCATCCGGCTCGCCACGGGAACAGGTCCTCGAACGCCGTCCGGTCGAGTTGCCCGTGCCCGGCGCCGAGGCAGCGCCGGGCGGCCTCGTGCATGCGGCCGGCGACCGCGGTGACGAGCCCGCGGAGCATGGAGCCACGGGGCTCGGGGGCGGACTCGGAAGCGATGCGTACGGCGATCCTCAGACAGAGCAGGTCCAGATAGGCGCCGAGGACCTCCTCGTGCACTGGTCTGCCCGGCAGGGCGCCGGGCAGTGCGCGGTACACCTCGGCAAGCAGCCGGAGCGTGAGCGGATGCCGCTCGTCGTCGGCGGCAACGGCACCGGGCGGCAGGCCGTACGCCTCCCGCACCCGGTGGGCCTGGTGGGCGTCCAGCTCACCGATGCGCACGGCGGGCGGCGGCTGGGTGTCCGTGCCAGGTCGGCGCTCGACGAGGCCCTGGGCGGACACCCGGGCTCCGGACGCGGCCCAGGACGACACCGCCCTCTCCCCACCAGGTGCGCCGCTCGCGCGCGCGGCACGGACGTCGGCCGGGTACGCCCGGCCCGGCGCCCGGTCGTCGCTCGCGCCGCCGGCGCCGACGCCGGCGGGGTACATCGCGCAAGGTGCGCCGCTCGCGTGCCCTGCACGAGCATCGGCGGGGTACGCCCCCGCGTCGGCGAGGGCAGCCACGCGCGCCGAGGTCCGGGCCCGCACCCGCCCCTGCGGTGGGAGCGCCGTCCCGCTGGGACGGTGCAGCAGCCCCGGCGGGAAGAGCGCCCCGGCCTGGTCCCAGTGCTCGGGGCGGCACGCCACCGCCAGCCGGGTCCGGCAGGAGGCAAGCCACGCCGCGGTTGCCGTCGTCCACTCCTGCAGGTTGCGCGCCAGTTCGGGCGGCATCTCCTCGGGGCCGTCAAGCACGACGAGCAGCGGCCGTCCCGCGTCGTGGGCCAGGCGGGCCGCTCGGGCAGGGCCGATGTCCCGCTCCGGTACGGCGAGGATGCGGGCGGCCCGGTGCAGCGTCCGGGCCACCGCGTCGGCCAGGGAGACGTCCTCGGCGTGCAGGTCGGCGCCGCGCAGCCACAACGTGGGGGCCGGTTCGGGGCCTTGGGCGCGCCGGGCGGCGAGCATGCGCAGTTCCGTCGTACGCCCTGTGCCCGGGGCGCCAACGAGTCCGAGGACCAGGGGTTCCGCGTGGCGCTCGGTGAAGTCGCCGAACTCCTCCGCGATGTCGGGCCGTTCGACGTACTCCGGCCGGCCGCCCGGTGTGCCGGTCCGTGCGAGCGAGCCGGCGGTGAGCTCCAGTACGGCGGCCAGGTTCAGGTCCCGCCCGTAGGCGGGCGCGAGTCCCGCGTTGCGGCGCAGCAGGGCGGCCAACGGCTCCGGCAGTGCGGCGTGCAGTGGTCGTGCGCAGACGGCTGCCGGAGCACCGGGCGGCGGCACCGTGCCGAGCACGGCCAGGACGGCTCCGGTCGCGGCGTCGACTACGGGTCCTCCGGCGGCGGCTCCCGCGAGGCGCAGTGCGTCGCTGCCGTCGGTGCCGATGGCGAGCTCCAGCACGCCGCTCGTCGCAGCGAGCACGCGCGCCTCGCGCCAGCCTCCGGCCACGAGCCGCACATAGGTTCCCGGCGTGACACGGTCACGCGCGCCGACGGGCAGCGCGGGGACGCTCAGTCCGGTGACGCGCAGGAGCGCGAGTCCGTGCTCCGGGAAGGAGGTGACGGAGTCGGCCTCGAGAACGGAGCCGCTTCCGTCCTGTGGCCTTAGGAGGGGGCGATTGAGCCCGTCGATCACGTGATGGCCTGTCACGACCGTGCCGCGATCGTCGGCGACGAAGCCGGTGCCGTGCGGCCGACCGGCCGGATCGCAGATCCGTACCAAAGTTGCCTGGTCAGCGCGTCCCATGACGACGACGTTATGTCGATCAAGATCAGCGGGAAAAGTCCGCATCATGAACGCGCCCCCCATTGCACCCCGGTTCACTCCGAGCGCCTGCCCTTTGGGGTGAATCCCGGGTGCGCAGTGGATAGACCTTCTGCGGGGGAAACGAGGGGGGATCGTGGGGGGGGGGGGAGCCCTTCCCCCCCCCCCCCCCCCCCCACCACCCCCCCCCCCCCCCCCCCCCCCCCCCCCCCCCCCCCCCCCCCCCCCCCCCCCCCCCCCCCCCCCCCA
>NZ_JBVHTA010000011.1:0-155295 GCF_055566095.1 Streptomyces sp. NPDC027962 | reverse complement strand
TGGGAGGGAGGAGGGGGGGGGGGGGGAGAGGGGGGGGGGGGGGTGGGGGGGGAGGGGGGGGGGGGGGGGGGGTGGGACCCCCCCCCCCCCCCCCCCCCACGACGCGTCACGGGCCCCGGCCGGGCCGCATGGGCCGGCGGTCAGCCGAAGACGGCGAGGCTCTTCGCCTTGCCCTTGTGCTCCTCGACGAGCGCCAGGAAGCGACCGTCGGGTCCGAAGACGGCGACTGGCGCACGGTCGTAGGCCGGCATGTCCAGCCGTACGCCGTTGGTGAGCAGTTTGGCCCGCCGCTCGTCCACGTCCCAGCGGGGGAAGGCGGCCGCGGCCGCCTCGGCGACAGGCATCACGGTCAGCTCCTCCTGGAGCTGGTCGAGGGTCTTCGCCGCGTCGAGGCCGTAGGGCCCGACCCGGGTGCGGCGCAGGGCCGTCAGGTGCCCGCCGACGCCCAGATCGGCTCCGAGATCGCGCGCGAGCGCCCGGATGTAGGTGCCGGAAGAACACACCACGGACACGACCAGGTCGACGACCCGGAGCCCGTCCTCCGTCGTGGTCTCACGGATGTCGTGGACCTGGAAGGAGGAGACGGTCACCGGCCGGGCCGGGATGTCGAACTCCTCGCCGCCGCGCACCCGCGCGTACGAGCGTTTCCCGTCGATCTTGATGGCGCTGACCTTGGACGGCACCTGCATGATGTCGCCGGTCAGCTTGGCCACGCCCTCGTCGATCGCCTCACGGGTGACACCGGAGGCATCGGTGGAGGATGTGACGTCGCCCTCCGCGTCGTCCGTGACGGTGTTCTGCCCGAGCCTGATGGTGCCGAGATACTCCTTCTCGGTCAGCGCCAGGTGCCCGAGCAGCTTGGTGGCCTTCTCGACGCCCAGCACCAGCACACCGGTGGCCATGGGGTCGAGCGTCCCCGCGTGTCCGACACGCCGGGTCCGTGCGATCCCGCGCATCTTGGCGACGACGTCGTGCGAAGTGAAGCCCGACGGCTTGTCCACGATGACAAGGCCGTCGGGCGGAGTCGTGCGCTGCGTCATTCCGAGGCTTCGTCCTCGTCTTCCGGCTTGCGGTACGGGTCGGCCTCGCCGGCGTACTTGGCGCCGGAGGACGCTTCACGCACCTTGGCGTCGGATGCCCGCGCCTTGTCGAGGAGGTCCTCGATCGTCTTGGCGTTCTCCGGAAGGGCGTCCGCCACGAACGTCAGGGTGGGCGTGAACTTGGTGCCCGCGGCCGCACCGACCGCGGAGCGCAGGACACCCTTGGCGCTCTGCAGGCCCGCGGCCGCGCTCGCCCGGTCCTCGTCGTCGCCGTAGACCGTGTAGAAGACCGTGGCCTCCCGCAGGTCACCGGTGACGCGGGTGTCCGTGATGGTCACGTGCGAACCGAGGCGAGGGTCCTTGATGCCGCGCTGCAGCTTCTCGGCGACCACCTCCCGGATGAGGTCTGCCAGTTTCTTCGCCCGCGCGTTGTCGGCCACTGGTCCTTCTCCTTCTTTGCCTTGCATTCAGTCTTCGTCGCTGTGGAGCCTGCGTCGAACCGACAGCAGCTCCACCTCCGGCCGGGCGGCGACCAGGCGCTCGCACTGGTCCAGCACGTCCGTGAGGTGCCCCGTGTCGCCGGACACCACGGCGAGGCCGATCTCGGCCCGCCGGTGGAGGTCCTGGCCCCCCACCTCCGCCACGCTCACCGCGTATTTCCGCTGGAGCTCGGCGACGATCGGACGGACCACGGAGCGCTTCTCCTTCAGCGACCGTACGTCGCCGAGAAGCAGATCGAAGGACAGTGTCCCCACATACATGTATGTCCGGATGTCCCGCCGGTCCGGGTTTGTTGTGCCGGGGGCCCGAAGGCTCTCCCCCGAGCCGGCACAGTCGGGTCCCCGCCCGTACTTGGCAGGGACATCCAAACCGTACACGCAACGGCCGGGGCCGATCGACGGAAATACTTCCGCCGACCGGCCCCGGACCGGTGCCGTGCGTCAGCCGCGCGGCTTCTCGCGCATCTCGTACGTCGCGATGACGTCGTCGATCTTGATGTCGTTGAAGTTTCCGAGGTTGATACCGCCCTCGAAGCCTTCGCGGATCTCGGTGACGTCGTCCTTGAAGCGGCGCAGACCCTCGATGTTGAGGCTCTCCGCGATGACCTTGCCGTCGCGGATGAGCCGGGCCTTGGTGTTGCGCTTGACCTCGCCGGAACGGATGAGGACACCCGCGATGTTGCCCAGCTTGGACGAGCGGAAGACCTCGCGGATCTCCGCCGTGCCGAGCTCGACCTCTTCGTACTCCGGCTTGAGCATGCCCTTGAGGGCCGCCTCGATCTCCTCGATGGCCTGGTAGATCACCGAGTAGTACCGGACGTCGACGCCCTCGCGCTCCGCCATCTGCGCGGCACGGCCGGCCGCACGGACGTTGTAGCCGATGACGATGGCGTCGGAGCCCATCGCCAGGTCGATGTCGGACTCGGTGACCGCACCCACACCGCGGTGCAGGACCCGGATGTCGACCTCTTCACCGACGTCGAGCTGGAGCAGCGAGGACTCGAGAGCCTCGACCGCACCGGACGCGTCGCCCTTGATGATGAGGTTGAGTTCCTGGACCAGACCGGCCTTGAGCACCTTGTCGAGGTCCTCGAGGGACACCCGGCGGACGCGCTTGGCGAAGTTGGCGTTGCGCTCGCGCGCCGCGCGCTTCTCGGCGATCTGCCGGGCCGTGCGGTCCTCGTCGACGACGAGGAAGTTGTCGCCGGCGCCCGGAACGTTGGTGAGACCCAGGACCAGGACGGGAGTCGACGGAGTCGCCTCCTCCACGTTGTTGCCCTTGTCGTCGAGCATCGCCCGGACACGGCCGTACGCGTCACCGGCGACCATCGTGTCACCGACGCGCAGCGTGCCGCGCTGGACCAGGACGGTCGCGACGGCGCCACGGCCGCGGTCGAGGTGGGACTCGATCGCAATACCCTGCGCGTCCTGGCCGGGGTTGGCCCGCAGGTCGAGCGAGGCGTCGGCGGTGAGGACGACGGCCTCGAGCAGGGAGTCGATGTTGAGACCCTGCTTGGCGGAGATGTCGACGAACATGGTCTCGCCGCCGTACTCCTCTGCCACCAGACCGAACTCGGTGAGCTGGCCGCGCACCTTGGTCGGGTCGGCACCCTCGACGTCGATCTTGTTGACCGCGACCACGATCGGCACGTCGGCCGCCTTGGCGTGGTTCAGCGCCTCGATCGTCTGGGGCATCACACCGTCGTTGGCCGCCACCACGAGGATCGCGATGTCGGTCGACTTCGCACCACGGGCACGCATGGCGGTGAACGCCTCGTGACCCGGGGTGTCGATGAAGGTGATCGCGCGGTCCTCGCCGTTGACCTCGGTCGAGACCTGGTAGGCACCGATGTGCTGGGTGATGCCACCGGCCTCGCCCGCGACGACGTTCGTCTTGCGGATCGCGTCGAGGAGTCGGGTCTTTCCGTGGTCGACGTGACCCATGACGGTCACGACCGGCGGACGGGAGACCAGGGCCTCTTCGCCACCCTCGTCCTCGCCGAACTCGATGTCGAAGGACTCGAGAAGCTCGCGGTCCTCCTCCTCCGGGCTGACGATCTGGACGGTGTAGTTCATCTCGTCGCCGAGAAGCTGCAGCGTCTCGTCGGAGACGGACTGCGTCGCGGTGACCATCTCGCCGAGGTTCATCATGACCGCGACGAGCGACGCCGGGTTGGCGTTGATCTTCTCCGCGAAGTCGGTGAGCGAAGCACCGCGCGACAGGCGAATGGTCTCGCCGTTGCCGCGAGGCAGCATCACACCGCCGACCGACGGGGCCTGCATGGCCTCGTACTCCTGGCGCCTCTGACGCTTCGACTTGCGGCCACGACGCGCCGGGCCGCCGGGACGGCCGAAGGCGCCCTGGGTGCCACCACGACCGCCGGGACCACCCGGACGACCACCGAAGCCGGGACGACCGCCGAAGCCGCCGCCACCACCGGGGCCACCGCCGCCGGGACGACCGGCGAAGCCGCCGCCACCACCGGGACGACCGCCGCCGCCACCGCCGCCGGGACGACCGGCGAAGCCGCCGCCGCCACCGGGACGACCGGCACCGCCGGGACGACCGGCACCGCCGGGACCGCGACCGCCGCCGCCGGGACCGCCGCCAGGACGGGGACCGGCAGCAGGACGCTGCGGCATCATGCCCGGGTTGGGGCGGTTGCCGCCGGCGCCGCCAGGGGCGCCACCGGGACGCGGAGCCTGCGGACGGGGCATGCCGCCCGGGGTCGGACGCGCACCGCCCTGACCCTGCGGACGCGGCGCGCCGCCAGGGCCGCCCTGCGGACGCGGCGCGCCGGGAGCACCGCCGCCACCGGGGCGCGGAGCACCACCGGGACGCGGCGCCTGCGGGCGCGCCATGCCGGTGGAGCCACCGGACGTGAAGGGGTTGTTGCCCGGACGGGGACCGGCCGGACGACCACCGGGACGCGGGGCGCCCTGGCCGCCGGCGGGACGCGCCGGACGCTCGCCGCCACGGCCGCCGTCACGCTGGCCGCCGGACGGAGCCGGACGGGCAGGGCGCGGACCGGGGGTGGCACCCGCGGGACGCGGGGCCTGCGTGTTGGGGGTACCTCCCGCGCGGCTTGGCGCTGCGGGGGAGGGCTGGGCCGGAGCCGGAGCCGAGAACTCGGCTGCGGGCACCGGTGCCGCGGGCGCGGGCTTGGCCGGTGCGGGCTTGGGACCCGGAGTGGGACGCGGGCCCGGTGCCGGGGCCGCGGAGGGGGTGCTGCTCGCCGGGGCCGGCTTGGGGGCCGGTGCGCCGGGCTTGGGGGCAGCGGGACGTTCCCCCACTGCCTTAGAGGTGCCCGCGGCCTGCGCCGGGGAGGGCGCGGCAGGCTTCGAGGGCGTCGCCTTTCGGGGCGCGCCAGGCTTTGCAGCGGACTTGCCGGCGTTGCCGCCGGGCCCCTGCAGTGCGTCAGTCAACTTGCGTACAACCGGCGCCTCGATCGTCGAGGACGCCGAACGGACGAATTCACCGAGTTCTTGGAGCTTGGCCATGACGACCTTGCTCTCCACGCCGAACTCCTTGGCGAGCTCGTATACCCGGACCTTAGCCACTTCGCTCCTTTTAGGTCCGGGTTACCGCCGGACCGTCGCTACTTCATGGGCGTACTCATCGCGTACTCATCGAGTGCTCATCGCAATCTCGACCTACTTCCAACTCGCGAGGTACCTGACCGCACGGGGTTCCGTGCCGTACTTCTTTCTCTTACGGTGCTGCCTGCTCGACATGCCGCCGCAGCGCGGCGGTCTCGAGCGCCCCTGTGACCCTGAAGGCCCTCGGGAACGCCCGGCGGCGGACCGCCAGGTCGAAACAGACCGAGGCGGGGTGCAGGTACGCACCCCGGCCGGGCAGCGTACCGCGATCATCGGGGACGCACTCGCCCTCGATCACCACGATCCGCAGCAGATCGCTCTTGGCCGCTCGCTCCCGGCATCCCAGACAGGTTCGCTCAGGGCACACGCGGGCATGCGTCCGGCCAGACACGCTTAAGTCTACCTCCCCGCACCGACCTCACCCCTTTGGGGCAAAAATCGAACGGTTGTTGTCCTGATCCTGGTGGGATCTTGCTTGCCTGTCGGCACCGGCGCAAACGCAATACCGCCCCGATGCATTCCTCAGTGCTGGTCGGAGCCCTGATCCGAGCCCTGCTCGGTGTCCGGCCGGATGTCGATGCGCCAGCCGGTGAGACGTGCGGCCAGACGGGCGTTCTGCCCCTCCTTGCCGATCGCGAGCGACAGCTGGTAGTCCGGAACGGTGACCCGGGCCGAACGGGCGCCGAGGTCGACGACCTCCACCTTGCTGACGCGGGCCGGCGAGAGAGCGTTCGCCACCATCTCGGCCGGGTCGTCCGACCAGTCCACGATGTCGATCTTCTCGCCGTGCAGCTCGGCCATGACATTACGCACCCGGCCGCCCATCGGGCCGATGCAGGCGCCCTTGGCGTTCAGGCCCGAGCGGGTGGAACGAACGGCGATCTTGGTGCGGTGACCGGCCTCACGGGCGATGGCCGCGATCTCGACACTGCCGTCCGCGATCTCCGGAACCTCCAGCGCGAAGAGCTTCTTCACCAGGTTCGGGTGGGTACGGGACAGCGTCACGGACGGGCCGCGCACACCCTTCGCCACGCGGACCACATAGGTGCGCAGCCGCACACCGTGCGCGTACTCCTCGCCCGGCACCTGCTCCTGCACCGGCAGGATCGCCTCGAGCTTGTCGTCCAGCCTGACCAGGACGTTCTTGGGGTCCTTGCCCTGCTGCACCATGCCCGCGACGACATCGCCCTCACGGCGGGCGTACTCGCCGAAGGTGACGTCGTTCTCCGCGTCACGCAGCCGCTGCTGGATGACCTGGCGGGCGGTGGTGGCGGCGATCCGGCCGAAGTCCGACGGGGTGTCGTCGAACTCCTTGGGTTCCTGCCCCTCC
This sequence comes from Streptomyces sp. NPDC027962, assembly GCF_055566095.1. NCBI lineage: Bacteria > Bacillati > Actinomycetota > Actinomycetes > Kitasatosporales > Streptomycetaceae > Streptomyces > Streptomyces sp. NPDC027962. The sequence continues at coordinate 148,825 of NZ_JBVHTA010000011.1, read as the reverse complement.
TCCAGATCGGCCGGGTCCTCCTTGGCCCACACGGTCACATGGCCGGTGTCCCTGCTGAGCACCACACGGGCGTGGCGGCGGCTGCCCTCGGTGCGGTGGTACGCGATGAGGAGGGCCGACTCGATGGCCTCGACCAGCAGGTCGAAGGCGATCTCCTTCTCCTGTGCCAAGCCCTTCAGGAGCTTCACGTCGATGTCCACGGCTACGCCTCCTCTTCCTTCTCGTCCTTGTCGCCTTGCTTGTCCTTGCGGCTGAACTCGATCTCGACGCGCGCCTTGGCGATGTCGGCGAACGCGACCCTGCGGGCCTTGGCCTTGCGCCCCTTCACACCCGGGATCTCGAGGTCGAGCCCTTCGTCATCCACCTCGAGGATGCGGGCTACCAGTTCCTCGGCTGCTCCATCGGCGTTCAGCTGCAGCTTCACCAGGCGGCCGGTGGCGCGCACGTAGTGGCGGTGCTGGGTCAGGGGGCGGTCGGCGCCGGGGGAGCTGACTTCGAGGACGTACTCGCCCTCGCCCATCGCGTCCGTCTCGTCGAGCTTCTCGGAGATGGCGCGGCTCAGCTCCGCACAGGCGTCCAGCTCGACGCCCTCGTCGGAGTCCACGATGATCCTCAGCATGCGGCGTCTGCCGGCCCGGGAGACCTCGATCTCCTCCAGATCCAGGTCCGCGGCGCTGACGAGCGGTTCCAGCAACCCGTGCAGCCTCTCGCTCTGGGTGGTGCTCATCCGGGTGACTCCTCGGCCGCGTGTGCTGTTGTGGGATCGTCGCGTGTCGAAGAAAGGGTATCCGGTCCCGGGGGGTGTTGCCGTCCACCCACGCTGGGCCCGCAGGTACGCTCGCCTGCGGCGATGATCACTGCGAGCCCGAGGAGACATGCGTGGGGCGCATGGGGACGATACGAAGACGTGCGCTCTTGGCGACAGGGGTGGCCGCCGCCGGCCTGTTGACGGGCTGTTCGAGCGACCAACCCGCTGCCCGGCACGGGCCGGGACGCTCCGCCGACGCCGCCCGCGCCGAGGACGCACTGCGCCGACGGCTCGCGGCCACGAGCACGGCGCTGCGCGACGAGTACGACGCGGTCATCGCCCGCCACCCGGCGCTCGCCGACCGGTTGACGCCGCTGCGTGCGGCGGTCGCGAAGCACGCCGTGGCCCTCGCGGGGCCGGCGGTGTCATCCGCTCCTTCACCGTCCGTTGCGCCCGTGGCCGCGCCGTCCCCCTCGGCCACTGCTTCCTCCACTGCTTCTTCCTCGGCCTCGTCCTCCTCGGCCTCGGCTCCGGCCTCGTCCTCCTCCTCGGCTCCGGCCGAGCCCGGCGCCGCGCTGAAATCGCTGGTCGCGGCGGAGCGCCGTACCGCTGACCGGCACACGGCGGCCCTCGCCGACGCCGAGCCGGAACTGGCCCGCCTGCTGGCCTCCGTTGCTGCGGCCGGTGCCGCGCATGCGTACCTTCTGACGAAGGGGGACGTGTGATGAGCGCTGTGGACGCGGCGGGGAGGCTGGCCGCCGTACAGGCTGCGCTCGCGGCGGAGCACGCCGCCGTGTACGGCTACGGGGCGGTCGGCGGACGTGTCGGAGACGACCGGGAGAACGAAGCCGCCGCCGCGCACGCCGCGCACCGGTCACGGCGCGACGCGCTGACGCGGACGGTGCGCGACCTGGGCGGAGAGCCCTCGGCTGCCGCCGCCGCGTACGCCCTGCCCTTCTCCGTACCGGATGCCGCCGCCGCGATACGGCTCGCCGCGATCCTGGAGGAGCGGGTGGCGGGTGTCTACTCCGATCTCGTACGGGCCACCGACGGATCGTTGCGGCTGGACGCCGCGGGCGCACTGCGCGAGGCGGCCGTGCGCGCGGTGCGCTGGCGGGGCAGCGGCGTAGCCTTTCCTGGGCTCGCCGAGCGGGCCGCCCACCAGGACTGACGGGGAAAGGGAACAACGGACGTATGGCTTTCGAACCGCCGCAGCGGCTGGTACGGGCACTCGGTGAGGACGACGAGTGGCTCAGGCAGCTGCCCGGCACCGTCCAGGGGACGGTGGACCGGCGGAAGCTGGACGTCGAAAGAACGGTCGTGCCGGGCGGCCGGAGCAGCCTGGTCCTGCTCGTACGACAGCCCGACGGCACCCCCGCCGCCCTGAAGGTGGCCCCGCCCTCCGCCGCCCCGGCCCTCGAGCGGGCCGCGCTGGAGCACTGGAACGGCTGGGGCACGGTACGGCTCCTGGACACCGCTGACGAAGGGCTGCTGCTGGAGCGGCTGCACCCGGAGATGTCGCTGCGATCACTGCCCGAGTCCAAGGCGCTGCTGGAGGCGGCGGGCACGGTGCGGCGGCTGTGGACGCAGCCACCGGCCGGCCACGACTTCGAGACGGTCACGGAGCGCACGGGGCGGCAGGCGGAGACGATGCGGCACTTCGACGAGCCGCTTGTCGCCGCGGCGCTGACGGCCCGGGAGGAGTTGGTCGCGCTCGACGCCGAGGAGATGCTGCTGCACGGCAACTTCCGGCAGGGGAAGGTGCTTTCGGGTGACCGGGCACCGTGGCTGGCGGTGGGTCCGGAGCCGCTCGTGGGCGAACGCGCCTACGACCTCGCGCGTCTGGTCCGCGATCGGGTCGAGGACCTCGTCGCCTCCTCGGCGGGCGCGGCGGCGGCACGCCGCAGGGTGAACAAACTGGCGGACTCCCTGGAGGTGGACCGCGAACGCCTGCGCGGCTGGACGCTGTTCCGGGCGGTGGAGTCGGGCACCCGGGCGATTGCCGCGGGCCGGCGCGCCGAGGGTGAGCTGGCGTTGGAGTTCGCGGGCTGGCTGTAGCGGGACGCCACCGCTACGCGGGGCATGTCCCCCGCCCCACCCGGGGCCGGCCTCGGCCCCGTACCGCACCCGCGCAGTGTCCCGGGGGCGCTGCTGCGCGCGGGCCGGCTCCCCCGACCTGCCCGAACCGGGGCCGCCCCGGACCCCGCACGCGCAGTCTCCGCAACACGGGGCCACCCCACCCGGGGCGCCAAGCCCGGACCCCGTAGCGCGCCCGCGCGGTGTCTGCGCAACGCCGGGCGGGCTCCTTCGAAGCCCCGCCCGGCGTTGCATCCGCAGGAGCCCGGGGGCAGCGCCCCCGGGGAGCACGGCAGGTCAGCCGCGCAGGCGTGCCACTGCCTCCGCCACCGGGAGCTCCTCGCGCTCGCCCGTGCGGCGGTCCTTCAGTTCCACGACGCCCTCGGCCGAGCGGCGGCCCGCCACCAGGATCTTGGGGACGCCGATCAGCTCCGCGTCGGTGAACTTCACGCCCGGCGACACGCCCGCACGGTCGTCGACCAGCACACGCAGGCCCGCCTCGCCCAGTTGCCCGGCGACGTCGAGGGCCAGCTCCGTCTGGAGCGCCTTGCCGGCCGCGACCACGTGGACGTCCGCGGGGGCGATCTCGGCGGGCCAGCACAGGCCCTGCTCGTCCGCGGTCTGCTCGGCGAGCGCCGCGACCGCGCGTGAGACGCCGATGCCGTAGGAGCCCATGGTCACGCGGACCGGCTTGCCGTTCTGACCCAGTACGTCGAGCTGGAAGGCGTCGGCGTACTTGCGGCCGAGCTGGAAGATGTGGCCGATCTCGATCGCGCGGTCCAGCTTCAGGCCGGTACCGCACTTCGGGCACGGGTCGCCGTCCTCGACCACGACGACGTCCAGGTAGTCGTCGACTTCGAAGTCCCGGCCGGCGACGACGTTCTTCGCGTGCTTGCCTTCCTTGTTCGCGCCGGTGATCCAGGCCGTACCGGGCGCGACGCGCGGGTCGGCGATGTAGCGGACCTTCTCGAGTCCCTGCGGTCCGACGTAACCGCGGACGAGGTCGGGGCGGCCGACGAAGTCCTCGGCGGTGACCAGCTCGACGACCGCGGGGGCCAGGTGGTCGCCCAGCTTGCCGAGGTCGACCTCGCGGTCACCCGGCACGCACACGGCGACGATCTCGCCGTCGACCTTGACCAGCAGGTTCTTCAGCGTCGCGGAGGCGGGCACGCCCAGGTGCTCGGCAAGCGTCTCGATGGTGGGGGTGCCCGGGGTGTCGAGCTCCTCGGCGGGGCCGTGGGCGTCGCCGTCGACCGGGGCGAGGGCGAAGGTGACGGCCTCGGTGTTGGCCGCGTAGTCGCAGGAGGGGCAGTAGACGAAGGTGTCCTCGCCGGCCGCTGCCGGGGCGAGGAACTCCTCGGACGCCGAGCCGCCCATGGCGCCGGACACCGCGGAGACGATCTTGTGCTCGAGGCCGAGGCGCTCGAAGATCCGTACGTACGCCTCACGGTGCAGGGCGTACGACTCGGCGAGGCCCTCGTCGGTGGTGTCGAAGGAGTACGAGTCCTTCATCTGGAACTCGCGGCCGCGCAGGATGCCCGAGCGGGGACGCGCTTCGTCGCGGTACTTCGTCTGGATCTGGTAGAGGATCACCGGCAGGTCCTTGTAGGACGTGCACTGGTCCTTGACGAGCTGGGTGAAGATCTCCTCGTGGGTCGGTCCGAGGAGGTAGTCGGCGCCTTTGCGGTCCTTGAGACGGAACAGCTCGGCGCCGTACTCCTCCCAGCGGCCCGTTGCCTCGTAGGGCTCCTTGGGCAGCAGGGCCGGGAGCAGCACCTCCTGCGCGCCGATGGCGTCCATCTCCTCGCGTACGACGCGGGTGACGTTCTCGAGGACGCGCTTGCCGAGCGGCAGCCAGGACCAGATGCCCGCGGCGTTGCGGCGGACGTAACCGGCGCGGACGAGGAGCTTGTGGCTGAGCGTCTCTGCGTCCGCCGGGTCGTCGCGCAATGTCTTGACCATCAGACGGGACATGCGCTGGACCTGGGCCATGGTGAACTCCTGCTCGGAACGTGTGATGTGCAGGAGGTTAGCCGGGGCCTGCCTGCGGGCGGAAATCAGTTCCCCTGTCGTCGGCCCGCCGCAGCGGCAGTGGAGCGCCCATCACCGCGTACGGGCTGGGCGCGCTCGGGAACAGCACCTGGCCCGCGAGGTCCTGGTAGCCGAGCGCGCGGTACAGGGCGCGGGCCGGGCTCTCGATGTCGATCGCGGAGAGGATGGAGCGCGGCTGGTCGGCGCCGTCGGTGATGGTGGTGATCAGCTCGCGCCCGATGCCGCGGCCCTGGAAGGCCGGGTGCACGTGGAGTTCGGTGATGACGAAGGAGTCGTCGAGCCAGTGGTCGGTGCCGGTGCGGCACAGGTACGGCTCGACGACGGTGGACCACCAGTGGGTGCGGTCGTTGGGCATGCCGTAGACGAATCCGACGAGTCGGCCGGCCGGGGTGGTGGCGCCGAGGGCGTGCGCTCCGGGGCACTGCAGATGACGCAGCACGATGTAGCGGCGGATGTCGATCTCGTCGTCGCTGAGACCGAAGGCGAGCGCTTGGACGGCGAGCGCCTCGTCGACGCGTGCGGCGAGCTCGAGGGGTCCGACCATGACCTCGGGGGACTGCGGGCCTTCCCCGGTGAGTGCTGCCATGTGGCGAACCCTACTTGCCGTCGTGGCCGCTCAGGCACGGTCCGCCGGGAATCAGAACAGCACGCTCATGAAGGCGCCGACCTCGCGGAAGCCGACCCGCCGGTAGGAGGCCCTGGCGGCGGTGTTGTAGTCGTTGACGTAGAGACTGACGACCGGTGAGACGTCCGCGAGGGCGTAGCGCAGGACGGCGGCCATGCCGGTCTCCGACAGGCCGCGGCCGCGGTGTTCGGGGTCCACCCAGACGCCCTGGATCTGGCATGCCTGGGGGGTGGCCGCGCCGATCTCGGCCTTGAAGACGACCTTGCCGTCGTCGATCCGGGCGAACGACCGTCCGGCGGCCACGAGTTCGGCGACCCGGGCCTGGTAGAGCAGTCCGCCGTCGCCGGCCATCGGCGAGATGCCGACCTCCTCGGTGAACATGGCGACGCACGCCGGCATGATCACATCCATCTCGTCCTTGCGGATACGGCGGACGCCGGGGTCGGGCTCGATGTTCTTCGGCAGCTCCTCGGTGATCATGAGGGGCTGGTGGCGTCGTACGTCCCTGGCGGGGCCCCAGCTCGGTTCGAGCAGCCGCCAGAGCTGGGCGGTGGGCTCGGCGGGGCCGACGATGGACGAGCAGCGGCGGCCGGCCCGGCGCGCACGGTCGGCGAAGGCGCGTACGGCTTCGGGGGTGGCGCAGATGGGGACGAGGTTGGCGCCGGAATAGCACAGGGAGCGCAGGTGTCCGTCCGCGTACCAGCCCCACATCTCACCGCCGAGACGCCAGGGGTCGAGTCCGGCGACCTGCACACGGGCGGCGACGAAAGCATTCGTCACCGGCTCGCTCTCGAGGATGGCGAGCGCTGCGCCGAGTTCGCCGGGGTCGAGGACCCGGGTGGTGGTCTGCGTCAACACGAGGGCGCCTCATCACACGGTTTACTGGTCTGTGAACTGTACCCGGAGGGTTGGCGGCGTGGCGCGCCCGCGCGAAGGCCCCGCGGACCCTGGGGAAGGGTCGCGGGGCCTCAGGGCCTTGCGGTCAGGCGCCGGGCTCGCCCACGGCGACGACGTCCGGCGTGCCCGAGGCGACGCCGTCCTTCTCCATCTGCTCGGCGATCTTCAGGGCCTCTTCGATGAGCGTCTCCACGATCTTCGACTCGGGCACGGTCTTGATGACCTCGCCCTTGACGAAGATCTGGCCCTTGCCGTTGCCCGAGGCGACACCGAGGTCCGCCTCGCGGGCCTCGCCGGGGCCGTTGACGACGCAGCCCATGACAGCGACGCGCAGCGGCACCTCCATGCCCTCGAGTCCGGCGCTCACCTCGTCGGCGAGCTTGTAGACGTCGACCTGGGCGCGCCCGCAGGAGGGGCAGGAGACGATCTCGAGCCGGCGCTGGCGGAGGCCCAGCGACTCCAGGATCTGGATGCCGACCTTGACCTCCTCTGCCGGCGGGGCCGAGAGAGAGACGCGGATCGTGTCGCCGATGCCCTCGGCGAGCAGGGCGCCGAAGGCGACCGCGGACTTGATGGTGCCCTGGAAGGCGGGGCCGGCCTCCGTCACCCCGAGGTGCAGCGGGTAGTCGCTCTGGGCGGCGAGCTGGCGGTAGGCGTTGACCATCACGACCGGGTCGTTGTGCTTGACCGAGATCTTGATGTCGCGGAAGCCGTGCTCCTCGAAGAGGGACGCCTCCCAGAGCGCGGACTCGACGAGCGCCTCAGGGGTGGCCTTGCCGTACTTCTCCAGCAGGCGGCGGTCGAGGGAGCCGGCGTTGACCCCGATCCGGATCGGGGTGCCGGTCTCGCCTGCGGCCTTGGCGATCTCCTTGACCTTGTCGTCGAACTGCTTGATGTTGCCCGGGTTCACCCGTACCGCGGCGCAGCCCGCGTCGATGGCCGCGAAGACGTACTTCGGCTGGAAGTGGATGTCCGCGATCACCGGGATCTGCGACTTCTTGGCGATGGTGGCCAGCGCGTCCGCGTCGTCCTGCGTCGGGCACGCCACGCGCACGATCTGGCAGCCGGAGGCCGTGAGCTCCGCGATCTGCTGGAGCGTCGCGCCGATGTCGGACGTCCTGGTCGTCGTCATGGACTGCACCGAAACCGGTGCGTCGCCGCCGACCGCGACAGAACCGACCTGGATCTTCCGGCTGACCCTCCGGTCGGCGAGCTTCGTCGGAACGGACGGCATTCCGAGAGAAATTGCAGTCATCTGCTGTGCAACCCCAAGGTGTGGATCGAGGTCCCGAGATCGGCGGGCTCCAGCACCCGAGATTACGGCACTGGCGTTCGCCCGGGCACATCGCGCAGCGTAGTCCACCCAAAGGTGATGGCCGGACACAAACCGTGTCCGGCCATCACGGAGGTGGCGGGCCGGGCCGCCCCCGCAGGGCTCAGCTGATCTTCACCGGGTTGACGATGTCGGCCACCAGCACGAGCAGCGTGAAGCAGATGAAGATCCCCGCCACCACGTAGGCGACGGGCATCAGCTTCGCCACGTCGAACGGGCCCGGGTCGGGGCGCCGGAAGACCTTTGCGATATTGCGCCGCACCGACTCCCACAGCGCTCCTGCGATGTGCCCGCCGTCCAGCGGCAGCAGCGGCAGCATGTTGAAGAGGAACAGGGAGAGGTTGAAGCCGGCGAGCAGCATCAGGAAGGTCGCGACGATGTTGGTCGTCGGCACGTCCAGATTGAGCACTTCGCCGCTGAGGCGTGCGGCGCCGACCACGCCGACCGGCGAGTCGTCCTTGCGCTCGCCGTCGCCGAAGGCGGCGTCCCACAGGTCCGGGACCTTGGACGGCAGCGCGACGATGGCTTCCGCGCCGTTCTCGATCATGTCGCCCATGCGGTCCGCCGAGTCGACGAACGACAGCGGAAGGATCTCGGTCTTCGCCGCGAAGCCGAGGTAGCCCGCCGGGACGAACTTCCCGGGGACGACCTCCCCGTCCTCGTCCTTCTTCGCCACCGTGTTCTCGATGAGGGTCGCATCGAGGACCTTCTGGGCGCCGTCGCGGTCGACCGTGATGGTGGCCGGGCCGATCGTGTCCCGGATACGGGTCGACAGGGTGGCCCAGTCCTCGATGGGCCTGCCGTTGAACGCGACGATCTTGTCGCCCTCCCGCAGCCCGGCGGCGAACGCCGGCGACTCGGGGTCGCCCTTGGCGCAGGTGTCGCGGTCCTCACTCTGGGCGATGACGCACTTCTGGACACCGGCGACCTCTGTGGTCTGGGTCGGGGAGCCGAACGTCATCATCACGCCGAGGAAGATCGCCACGGCGAGCACCAGGTTCATGAACGGTCCGGCGAACATCACGATGACGCGCTTCCACGGCTTGCGCGTGTAGAACAGCCGCGTCTCGTCGCCCGGCTTCAGCTCCTCGTAGGCCGCGGAGCGGGCGTCCTCGATCATCCCGCGCCACGGCGAGGTGGAACGGGCCTCGATACGGCCGTCCTCCCCCGGCGGGAACATGCCGATCATGCGGATGTAGCCGCCCATGGGGATGGCCTTGATGCCGTATTCGGTCTCTCCCTTGTGCCGTGACCAGAGCGTCGGACCGAAGCCGACCATGTACTGGGGCACGCGGATGCCGAAGAGCTTGGCCGTGGAGAGGTGGCCGAGCTCGTGCCAGGCGATGGAGAAGAGCAGCCCGACGGCGAAGAGCGCGATGCCCAGAAAGGTCAACAGAATCGTCATGCGCGAGCCTCCGCCGTTGCTTTCGCTGCCGTCTCACGGGCCCTGGCCCTGGCCCAGGTCTCCGCTTCGAGGACGTCCGCCACCGTCAGGGAAGTTCCCGACGCGGGGGTGCCGTGCTCGGCGACCACCTCGGTGACCGTATCCATGATGGCGTTGAACGGCAGCCTTCCGGCGAGGAATGCCTCCACGCACTCCTCGTTCGCGGCATTGAACACCGCCGGCGCCGTTCCGCCCAGCTCCCCCACGTGGCGGGCGAGACCCACCGACGGGAACGCCTCGTTGTCGAGGGGGAAGAACTCCCAGGTCGAAGCCGTCGACCAGTCGAAGGCGGGAGCCGCGTCCGGGACCCGCTCGGGCCAGCCGATGCCGATGGCGATGGGGCCGCGCATGTCGGGCGGGGTGGCCTGGGCGAGCGTCGAGCCGTCGGTGAACTCCACCATGGAGTGAACGTACGACTGCGGGTGGACGACGACCTCGATGCGGTCGAAGGGGATGTCGTACAGCAGGTGCGCCTCGATGACCTCGAGCCCCTTGTTGACGAGCGTGGCGCTGTTGACCGTGATCACCGGGCCCATGGCCCAGGTCGGGTGCGCGAGGGCGTCCTCGCGGGTGACGTTCGCCAGCTCCGCCTTCGTGCAGCCACGGAAGGGCCCGCCGGAGGCCGTCACGACCAGCTTGCGCACCTCGGCGCGGGTGCCCGCGGCGAGCGCCTGGAAGAGCGCGGCATGCTCGGAGTCCACGGGGATGATCTGCCCGGGCTTGGCGAGCGCCTTGACCAGCGGCCCGCCGACGATGAGCGACTCCTTGTTGGCCAGGGCGAGGGTGCGTCCGGCTTCCAGGGCGGCGAGCGTGGGGGCGAGACCGATCGAGCCGGTGATGCCGTTGAGCACGGTGTGGCACGGGGAGGCGGCGAGCTCCGTGGCGGCGTCGGGGCCGGCCAGGACCGTCGGCAGCGGCTCGCCGCCGTACTGCTCGGCCAGTGCCTCGCGCAACGCGGGCACGGCGCCCTCGTCCGCCACCGCGACCGTGTCGACGCGCAGCCGCCGCGCCTGCTCGGCGAGCAGACGGACCCGCCCGCCTGCGGCGGACAGCGCGGTGACACGGAAACGGTCGGGGTTGCGCAGGACGAGGTCGATGGCCTGCGTGCCGATGGACCCGGTGGAGCCGAGGACGACGATGTCCCGGCGGCCTTCGGAGGCGTCGAAGACGAGATGCGGGTCTGCGAGGGGAGATGGGCTGTCGCTCATCCCCCCATTGTGGCTGCACTGTCCGTCGGCCCGGACAGGGAGGCCCGGTGACCGGAGCGGAGCGGCACAGCGGCGCGGGGCACGTCCGGCGTGCGGACGTGCCCCGCTGCGGTCCCGTCAGCGGATCGGGCGGTGGACGTTCTCCCGTACGGTCGGGCCCGGCGCGGCGTCCGCGATCCACGGGCCTTCGCCGCTGGCGTCGACGATGCCGTCCTCCAACCAGCTGTAGGTGCCGGACAGCACACCGTTCACGACCTTGCGGTCGAGGTCGTCGGTGTTCGACCAGAGTCGGGTGAAGAGCTCCTCGACGCGGATGCGGGCCTGCCGGCAGAACGCGTCCGCAAGCTGGTACGCCTCACGGCCGTGGTCACCGGAGGTGCGCAGCAGTTCGGCGCGCACGCAGGCGGCGCTCATCGCGAAGAGCTCGGCGCCGATGTCGACGATCCGGCCGAGGAAGCCCTGTTTGGTCTCCATCCGGCCCTGCCAGCGGGACATGGCGTAGAACGTCGAGCGGGCCAGCTTACGGCTGTTGCGCTCCACGTAACGCAGATGCGTGGACAGGTCCCGGTGCCCGGCGGGGTGGAACTCCGCGTACGTGCGGGGCAGTTGGCCCGGGCCGGTGACGAGCTTGGGCAGCCAGCGGGCGTAGAAGGCCGCCGCGTTGGCGCCCGCCTTCGCCTTGGCGGACATCGGCTTGTCGGGGTCGATGATGTCGCCGGCGACGGCCAGGTGCGCGTCGACCGCCTCTCGGGCGATGAGCAGGTGCATGATCTCGGTCGAGCCCTCGAAGATGCGGTTGATGCGCAGATCGCGGAGCAACTGCTCGGCGGGTACGGCCCGTTCGCCGCGCGCCGCCAGCGACTCCGCGGTCTCGAAACCCCGGCCGCCACGGATCTGGACCAGTTCGTCGGCCATCAGACAGCCCATCTCCGAGCCGTACAGCTTGGCGAGGGCGGCCTCGATGCGGATGTCGTTGCGGTCCTCGTCGGCCATCTGGGAGGACAGGTCGACCACGGCCTCGAGCGCGAACGTGGTGGCGGCGATGAAGGAGATCTTGGCCCCGACGGCCTCGTGTTTGGCGACCGGCTTGCCCCACTGCTCACGTACCTCGGACCACTCGCGGGCGATCTTCAGGCACCACTTGCCGGCGCCGACGCACATCGCGGGCAGCGACAGCCTGCCGGTGTTGAGGGTGGTCAGTGCGATCTTCAGGCCCGCACCCTCGGGGCCGATGCGGTTCTCGGCGGGGACTTTGACCTGGTGGAAGCGGGTGACGCCGTTCTCGAGGCCGCGCAGGCCCATGAAGGCGTTGCGGTTCTCGACGGTGATGCCCTCGCTGTCCGCCTCGACGACGAAGGCGGTGATGCCGCCCTTGTGCCCCTCCGACCTGGGGACACGGGCCATGACGACGAGCAGGTCGGCGACGACGCCGTTGGTGGTCCACAGCTTGACGCCGTCCAGGACGTACGAGTCGCCGTCGGGGACGGCGGTCGTGGCGAGGCGGGCCGGGTCGGAGCCGACGTCCGGCTCCGTGAGCAGAAAGGCGGAGATGTCCGTGCGGGCCAGCCTCGGCAGGTACCGCTGCTTCTGCTCGTCGGTGCCGAACTGCTTCAGCGGCTGCGGGACGCCGATCGACTGGTGCGCGGACAGCAGCGCGCCGATCGCCGGGCTCGCGGTGCCGACGAGCGCCAGCGCCTTGTTGTAGTACACCTGGGTGAGGCCGAGGCCGCCGTACTTGGGCTCGATCTTCATGCCGAGTGCGCCGAGCTCCCTGAGCCCGTTGATCACGTCGTCGGGGATCCGCGCCTCCCGCTCGATGAGCGCGCCGTCGATCTTCGTGTCGCAGAAGTGGCGCAGCTTCGAGAGGAACTCCTCGCCGCGCCGGGTCGCCTCACCGGTCGGCATCGGATGGGGGTGGATCAGGTCGAGACGGAAACGGCCCAGGAACAGCTCCTTGGCGAAGCTGGGCTTCCGCCAGTCCTGTTCGCGCGCCGCCTCCGCGACCTGTCGTGCCTCGCGCTCGCTGATCTTCGGGGTGTGGGGCTGATGCAGGGGCTTGTCCGTTGGAGCGGACATGAGGCTCACCTCGCCGCGAATCGGGGGCCCGCCGGGGCATTTACCGGCCGGTGCTACCCGTTCGTACTACCCGATTCCCGGCACTCCCACCATCCCGCTTACGGCAGTGGGGTCAACGACAGGACGGCCGGAGCCCCCGCACAGTGGGCTCCGGCCGCCGGTCCGTCGCGTACGGTCCTACAGCGCCAGTCCGGTGAGGACCAGCACCCGCTCGTACGTGTAGTCGTCCATCGCGAAGGCGACACCTTCGCGGCCGACGCCGCTCTGCTTGGCGCCGCCGTACGGCATCTGGTCGGCGCGGTAGGACGGGACGTCGCCGACGATGACGCCGCCGACCTCGAGGGCGCGGTGAGCGCGGAACGCGGTCTTCACGTCGTGCGTGAACACGCCCGCCTGCAGGCCGTACTTGGAGTCGTTGACCGCCGCGAACGCCTCGGCCTCGCCGTCGACCCTCGTCACGGTCAGCACCGGCCCGAAGACCTCCTCACAGGCGAGGGTGGCATCGGCGGGCACGTCCGTGACGACGGTGGGCGCGTAGCTCGCGCCGTCGCGCTTGCCGCCGGTGAGCAGCTTGGCGCCGCCCTGCACCGCCTCGTCCACCCAGGACTCCACACGCTTGGCGGCATCCTCGCTGACGAGCGGGCCGACGTCGGTGGCGGAGTCGGACGGGTCGCCCGTGACCTGCGCCTCGACGGCCGCGACGATCTTCGGCAGCAGCCGGTCGTAGACGACTCCGTCGGCGATCACTCGCTGCACGGAGATGCAGGACTGGCCGCCCTGGTAGTTGGAGAAGGTGGCGATGCGGGTCGCCGCCCAGTCCAGGTCCTTCTCGGACGCGAAGTCGGCGAGGACGACCGCCGCGCCGTTGCCGCCCAGCTCGAGGGTGCAGTGCTTGCGCGGGACCGAGTCCATGATCGCGTAGCCGACCTTGTCGGAGCCGGTGAAGGAGATGACCGGCAGGCGCTCGTCCTTGACGAGGGCCGGCATCTGCTCGTTCGGGACCGGGAGCACGGACCACGAGCCCGCCGGCAGCTCGGTCTCGGCGAGCAGCTCGCCGAGGATCAGACCGGACAGCGGGGTCGCCGGTGCGGGCTTGAGGATGATCGGCGCGCCGACGGCGATCGCCGGGGCGATCTTGTGGGCACAGAGGTTGAGCGGGAAGTTGAACGGCGCGATGCCGAGCACGACGCCCTTGGGAAAGCGGCGGGTGAGAGCGAGGCGGCCCTGGCCGCCGGCGTCGGTGTCGAGGCGCTGGGCCTCGCCGCCGTTGAAGCGGCGGGCCTCCTCCGCGGCGAACCGGAACACCGAGACCGCACGGCCGACTTCGCCGCGGGCCCACTTGACGGGCTTGCCGTTCTCCGCGGAGATCAGCTGCGCGATCTCCTCCGTCCGCTCCACGAGACGCTTCGACACATGGTCGAGGGCGGCCGCGCGGACGTGCGCCGGGGTGGCGGCGAAGTCGTCGATCACGGCATGGGCGGCGGCGACGGCCTCTTCGACCTGGGCCTCGGTCGGTACGGAGACCTTGCCGACGAGACGGCCGTCCCACGGGGAGGTGACGTCGAAGGCGGTCTCGCCGGTGGCCTGGCGGCCGGCGAGCCAGAAGGCGTGGGTGGAAGTCATGCGGGTCCCGGCCCTTCCGAAGTAGTGGGATGTGCGCTCGGTTGCTCTCTCCACACGGTAGGGCCGCGGGCCTCCCCGGTCGTTTGTCCGGCATGGAGTGGTCACCCGCCCCGGCTGGCCGCTTTGGCGCGTCAGCGGCGTCGCTCCGTGGACACGATCAGGCACACGCCCGCCACGACGACGGTGCCGCCCGCCGCGATCGGCCAGGACAGCCGCTCGTCGAGAACCAGAGCGCCGAGCAGCACGGCGACGACGGGGTTGACATACGCGTAGGTGGCGACGAGCGAGAGCGGCGCGGTGTGCAGCAGCCAGGCGTACGCCGTGAACGCGAGGAGCGAGCCGAACACGACGAGGTAGGCCAGGGCGGCCCAGGAACGGGTGGAGACGTCACCGGGATCGAAGCCGTGGTGCTCGCCCCGGCCCAGCGCCACGAGCGCGCAGCCGATACCGGCCGCCACCATCTCGTACGCGCCGGCGGCGAACGGGTTGGCCGGCATGGGGATGCGGGACGACACGAAGGAGCCCACCGACCACATCAGGGTCGCGGCGATCACGGTGAGGACTCCTCCGATGCGCACCTCACCGCTGAGCCCGGGCAAGGTCAGCACGGCGAGACCGGCGAGCCCGAGCGCCACACCGGCGTACGCCCCGGGGCCGGGACGCTCGCCGGAGACCCTGCGCAGGACGACGACCCAGGCCGGGACCACGGCGACCAGCAGTGCGGCGAGGCCGGAGGGAACGGAGGTCTCCGCAAGGACGACCAGACCGTTTCCGCCGAGAAGCAGCAGCAGCCCGACGGCCGCGGCGGAGGCGAGCTGCGGCTTCGTGACCTTGAGCGCCGAGAGCCCGTGCCGCCAGGCGACGAGCGCGCCGAGGATCAGGCCGGCGACGACGAACCGGCCTGCAGCGGAGATGAACGGCGGCATCGTCTCGACGACGATGCGGATGCCGAGATAGGTGGAGCCCCAGACGACGTAGACGATGGCGAGAGCGGCCCAGACGGCCCCGGATATCCGGCGGGGGCCCGATGCGGAGGCGTCGGAAGGGGCGGAGAGGCCCGGAGAGGAACCGCGGACATCGGGTGCCGGCTCGGCGGCGGGGCTTGTCATGCGCAGGAGATTAGGGATTCGAGAGGCTCGAAGCCAACAATCCTGCCCGAGTTCGGGCAGAATTCGGGGTTTTCGCTGCGCTGTGCGCTGCGGGGCGGGCACGGGTCGCTGCCGCGGCGGAGGCGGGTCGCCGACGCGGCGGACACGGCGGCGGCCTGGCTGCCGCGACTCGACGTCACGGCCGTGGCAGCGGGCGCGGCGGCGGCCTGGCTGCCGCAGTGGTCGCTTCACGTTGCCGCGACTGTGGCAGCCCTCTGACATGGCGATCGCGGCCCGCGCTGCCGGGACCGTTGCGGCGCGCTACCGTGGCGGGCGCGGTGCCGGCGGTGCGGGTCGCTGCCGAGACTGTCGTGGCCGACGTGGCTCGCTAGCGCGACTGCGGCGGCTCGCCCGTCGCCTTGAGTGCGAGCCACAGCTCCATCCGCACGTCCGCGTCGTCCAGCGAGCGCCCCAGGATCTCCTCCACCCTGCGCATCCGATAGCGCAGCGTGTGCCGGTGCACGCCAAGGTCGGCGGCAGCCGCGTCCCACTGGCCGTGGCGCGAGAGCCAGGCTCGCAGCGACGCGACGAGGTCGCCGCGTCCCGTTGCGTCGTGCTCGTACAGCGCGCGCAGCATGCCGTCCGCGAAGGCGCGTACCGCGTCGTCGGCGAGCAGCGGCAGGATCGACCCCGCCGCCAGTTCCTCGTGCTCGACCAGGGCGCGCCCCCTCCGCCGGGCCACGGAGAGCGCCTGTTCGCACTGCTTGTACGCCCCGGCAGCCGCTATCGGGCCGGTCGGCGCGGAGAGTCCGACGAAGACCTGGGCCTCGTCCGCGTCCTTGGCCGCGTACGCCGCAAGGCACGCGGTGGCCACCGCGCCGCCGTCCACGGCGAGCGCCACGATCCGGTCCTCTGTGCCGTCGGGGACGACGAGGACGGTCTCCCCGGCACGCGCGGCCGCCGACTCGAGGGCGTCGGCGAAGGCGCCGAGCGCGCTCGGCGCACCGTCGCCGTCCGGTTCTCCGGCGGGTTCGGCGATGAGCAGCCGGAAGGGGGCGTCGAGCAGCCCCCCGTACAGATCGCCGGCGACCGCACGGGCGTGGTCCGGCTGCCCGGAGAGCAGCATCCGCAACACCGCTGCGCCCAGGCGCTGTTCGGCGGCCTGAAGCGAACGGGACCGCTCGGTGGACAGCGTCAGCAGGGCGACTGCGGAGTGCACGGCGTAACGCTCGGAGGTGCCCAGCGGGGCTCCCGTGCCGACCGCCAGGGCGCCGCGGACCCGGCGTCCGGTGCCCAGCGACTGGAGCTCGACCCGGTCGTCCTCGTCCGTGTCGCCGACCACGGCGCTCGCGGGCGCGGCGCGCTCGCGCAGCCGCTCGACGTCGGCGGTGAGCCGGGCCGCGCGGCGGGCGGCCCACTCGGGTGCCGCGGCGACAACGGCGCCGGAAGTGTCGTACAGGGCGGCCCACCCGTCGACGTACGCGGCGAGCCGTGCGACGACCGCGGCGGGCCCCTCGGCGAGCGCGGCCCGGGTGAGCTCGCGCTGTGCCTCGAATCCGGCGGTCACGGCCCGGTACTGGTCGGCCGCGATCGCGGCGGAGACGGCCTTGCTGATGGCGAGGAAGGGTGTGCGGCGCGGTACGGCGAGGAGCGGCAGCCCCTCCTCGCGTGCGGCCTCGACGAGGGCGTCCGGGATGTCCTCGTAGTACACGCCGACCGCGAAGCCGAGGCCGACCACTCCGGCACCCACCAGCCGGCGCACATAGCGCCGCATGGCCTCGCGGTCCTCCGCGTCCAGGGTCATGGCAGTGACAAGCAGCAGCTCGCCGCCTTCCATGTACGGCACGGGGTCGGCGAGTTCGCTGACGTGGGCCCACCGGACGGGCGTCTCCAGCCGGTCCTCCCCGGCACGCACGGTGAGCTTGAGCGCAGAGTGCTGGACGAGCGAGGCGAGGGTGGGCGGCATGGGACCAGGGGCCCTTCGAGGCAGGGAACGACGGTTCGGATTTCGCCGTCCCGTATGAACGGCGTACCTCGATTCTGCCAGGGCGTAGCAGTCGGTGGCGCCGCCCGGCCGCTCGCGTGCCTCGGTGACACCGCTTGGCCGATCGCGCGCCTCAGGTCCGCAGATCCACCAGCAGTGGGGGCGCGTGCTCCCCTCTTACGGTCGCCAGGGACAGCACCGCGTGACCTGCCGGCACGGCGTGGGCGAGGTCGGAGGCCGACCAGCGGGCCCGTTCGACCTCGCGCACGGTGATCGCCTGCGCGGTGGCCGCCTTGCCGGTGGCCAGGCGGCGCATCATGTGCAGCGCCTTGGTGAGGGGCTCGTCGGCGATGATCTGCCGGTTGGTCACGTCACGGGTCTGGACCCACTCGGTGCCCCAGGTCTCCGCGAACCGGCCGCCGTCCCAGGGCGCGAGCCCGGAGAAGGCCATCCGGCAGCCGACCGCGCCGAGCAGCGGACCGCGCAGCGGCTCCGGCACGTCCTCGAGGGTGCGCAGCGCGAGGACGACCCCGGCGTGCGCGGACCTCAGCCGCTGCAGCGCGCGCACCGAGTCGGCGGTGACGGTGTAGGTCGCGTCGTCGAGGACCAGACAGGCGAAGAGGGAGCGGTCGGAGCGGGTGAGCGCGGCCTCCGTGAACTGGGCCAGCATCAGCCGGGCGATGATCCGTGAGGCCTCGGCGTGGCCGCGCTCGGGGAGGTCGACGCGGACCCGCAGGGGGTGCTCGATGGCGCGCAGCGAGAAGGGCCGCCCACCGCCGTCGGTGCGGAAGAACTGCGCGAACGCGGGGCGGTCGAGGAAGGCGATCCGTTCGGCGAGCAGCACGCCGATGTCGTCGCCGCGGGCTGACTGCCGTTCCCGGGCGTCCAGTTCACGCAGCTGGGAGGCCTCCCCTGCCTCCTCCAGGGCGGCGCGCAGCGCACTGATCGCGGCGGGGGCGCCGCCGAGCAGCTCGCGGAGATCCGCCACGGCGGGGAAGTGTCCGTGCACACACTGGTACGGCCCGATCAGCTGGGCCAGCGCGGTGGCGGCGCGCCGGCTGTCGCCGCCGGGCAGATTGGCGGCGAGGTCGCCGACAAGGGCCTCCGCGAGCATCCGGGCGGCCTCGTCGGGTTCCTCCGCGCCGCCGTAGAGGTCCAGGTCGTGCGTGGAGTCGGGCCGGCCGACGGAGATCACCAGGTCGAAGTCGCCGTCGGGGGCAACAGCCGTGCCGTGGGCCGTGACGGCGACGACGGCGGCGCGGTTGGCGAGCGCGAGCAGGCACAGGGACTCGACGACGGGCCGCACGAGCCGCACGCTCTTGCCCGATCCGGAGGGGCCGACGGCGAGCAGCGACGTACCGAGCAGCGCGGGCTCGAGGGCCACGCCGGTGGTGCGGCGGGCATAGGGGTTCCGGGCGTCGTCGACGACGGTACCGATCTTGACCTGGCCGGTCGCGAGGTCGTGTGTCGCCGTGCGCACCGGCAGATCCCGCATTCCGGACGGGTGGGCGCAGGCCGCCGGACCGTGCCTGCGCACGGTGTCGGCGAAGGCGGCGAGCCGCTCGGGCCGCGCATGGACCCCCTGCCAGGCTCGCCGGATCCGCGCGTAGTCGACGTCCCCCAGCGTTCCGGCGCGTGCGGCCTGTGCGAGGTGACCCGCGGCCTCGGTCAGACCCGCGCCGCGCAACTCGGGCCAGTCGGCCGGGTCCGCGTCGGGGGCGGGGGGCGGCGGGGTGACGGGCTTGTCACGGCGGACGACGTAGCGCCGCCAGATCTCGGGGACGTTGCCGATGCGGGCGAAGAACACCAGCATGCCGCCGCCGATGACCGCGTAGTAGATGTAGCTGGCGTTCGCCCAGGTCGTCGCGTCGGCCCGCCAGGAGTCCGGGGTGAGGACCAGGAGCGGCCAGAGCCAGTAGCGGCCGAGGTAGCCGTTCCACAGCAGGGACCAGAGCAGCCACCCGGTCAGCAGGGCGATGAGGGCCCCGGAGAACAGCCGCCTGGCGGGAACGAGTTCCGGCTCCTCGTCGGGTCGCGGCCGGTGACCGAGCCGCCACACGCCGGGCTCCGCGGAGGGCCTGGGCGTCCGCAACCACTCGAGCAGGGCAGGGCGGGTGGTGGGCGCGTGGCCGGGCAGGGCGGGTGTTCCGGGCGGCACGGACGGTACCTCCGCCGGTGGTCCGGCGGGACGAGGCACGGGATTGGCGCGTGTGTCGCGTGCGTCGAATGTGCCTTCGGATTCCATGAACCGCTGCCCCCTGACCAGCCAGGCCCGCTCTGTGCACGGTCAATCTAGTGGGTGGGCCCTGGCGCGGGCGGCACTCCGGCCAACGCTCGGGGGTGTGGCCCGGTCTGCGGCCCCGGTTCGGCCGGGTCCCAGGGGCAGCCGTGAGCACAACGGGCCCGCACCGGATCAAGCAGCCCCGCCCTTCAGGAGGGCCTATGGCCGTCGCGGACAACGACACACCCCCAACACTCCCGAACGGCGCATGCCCGCATCCGCGCCCCGCGCCTAGCCTGCGGAGAAAGACAACAAGCGTCCGGATACACCCCCAGGAGCCCCGCATGACCGCAATCCCGCAGGAGCGCCGCGTCGTCACCGCCATCCCCGGCCCGAAGTCGCAGGAGCTTCAGGCCCGCCGCACGGCCACGGTCGCCGGCGGTGTGGGGTCCGTACTGCCCGTCTTCACGGCCCGTGCGGGTGGCGGGATCATCGAGGACGTCGACGGCAACCGTCTGATCGACTTCGGCTCCGGCATCGCCGTGACCTCGGTCGGCGCCTCCGCCGAAGCCGTCGTGCGCCGGGCGAGTGCCCAGCTGCAGGACTTCACCCACACCTGTTTCATGGTGACCCCGTACGAGGGTTACGTGGAGGTGTGCGAGCAGCTGGCGGAGCTGACGCCGGGCGACCACGCCAAGAAGTCCGCACTGTTCAACTCGGGCGCCGAGGCCGTCGAGAACGCCGTCAAGATCGCCCGTGCGCACACCAAGCGCCAGGCTGTCGTGGTCTTCGACCACGGCTACCACGGCCGTACGAACCTGACGATGGCACTGACCGCCAAGAACATGCCGTACAAGCACGGCTTCGGCCCGTTCGCGCCCGAGGTCTACCGCGTCCCGGTCGCCTACGGCTACCGCTGGCCGACCGGGCCGGAGAACTGCGGTCCCGAGGCCGCCGCCCAGGCCATCGACCAGATCACCAAGCAGATCGGCCCGGAGAACGTCGCCGCGATCATCATCGAGCCGGTCCTCGGCGAGGGCGGCTTCATCGAGCCGGCCAAGGGCTTCCTCCCGGCGATCGTGAAGTTCGCCAACGACAACGGCATCGTCTTCGTCGCCGACGAGATCCAGTCGGGCTTCTGCCGCACCGGCCAGTGGTTCGCCTGCGAGGACGAGGGCATCGTCCCCGACCTGATCACCACCGCCAAGGGCATCGCCGGCGGTCTGCCACTGGCCGCCGTGACCGGCCGCGCCGAGATCATGGACGCCCCGCACGCGGGCGGCCTCGGCGGCACCTACGGCGGCAATCCGGTGGCCTGCGCCGGCGCGCTCGGTTCCATCGAGACGATGCGCGAGCAGGACCTCAACGGCAAGGCCAAGCGGATCGAGGAGGTCATGAAGGGCCGTCTCGCCGCGATGCAGGAGAAGTACGACGCCATCGGCGACATCCGCGGCCGCGGCGCGATGATCGCGATCGAGCTGGTGAAGGACCCCGCCACCAAGGAGCCCAACCCGGAGGCGACAGGCGCGCTCGCGAAGGCCTGCCACGCCGAGGGACTGCTCGTCCTCACCTGCGGCACCTACGGCAACGTGCTGCGCTTCCTGCCGCCGCTGGTGATCGGCGAGGACCTGCTGAACGAGGGTCTCGACATCCTCGAGCAGGCGTTCGCAGCGCTCTGACCGGCGGCGACGGATCCGCTCTGTGAAGAAGCTGTGGGGGGCCGATGGCGGGATGGAGATCCGGCTGTCGGTCCCCTTCCGCCTGACGTACGGTTCCTGCAGATGAGAGAAACACCCCGCTCGCAGGAGACTGCGGGCGACCCCGGGCCGGAGCCTCCCCAGCCTCGACCTGGCCGTGCCCTCGCGCACACCACTGGAGCATCAGGCTCCGGAACTCCTCACCGATCGGATGGCCGCCCGCCCCAAACCCCCCGGGGCGCGCGGCAAACCGGTCCGGCCGGCCGCCTCGGAACCACCCCCCCTGTTCCGAGGCGGCCGGCCTCTCGGCGTTCCGGCGCCGCGGCGGCGCTGTGTGCCGTGCTCTTCGCCGTCGTCACCTGGCAGGTGGCCGTCGAGGGGCCGCTGCTGAGCGCGGACGTACGGCTGGGCCGCGCGCTGTTCGGCACCGGACCGACCGCGCTCACCGAACTGCTCGCCGATCTCGGCAACATGACCGTCGCTCCTCTCGCCCTCGTCGCGGCGATCGCGTACGTCTTGCTGCGTGACCGGCGGCAGTGGCGGGCGGCGCTGTGCGCCGCGCTCGCGATGGCGGCCGTGCCCGCGCTGGTCGTACCGCTCAAGCTGTGGATCGCCCGCCCGGGCCCGCTGGAGCCGGGCACCGGCTGGTACCCGTCGGGCCATACGGCGACCGCGACGGTCGCCTACCTCGGCGCCGCGCTGCTCATCACGCCGTATCTGCGCCGGAGATGGGCGATGCCCGTCGCCGCGGTGCTCACGGTGGCGACGGGCATCGGCCTGGTGCTGCGCGGCTATCACTGGCCGCTGGACGTGCTGGGCAGCCTGTGCTTGTTCGGGACGCTGCTGCCCTGGCTCAGCGCCATGCGTCGTAAGTGAACTACGCCACACCGACAGTGACGGCAGGTCAGCTGTCGAAGCCGAGACCGAACCGGTCCATCGTCCTCAGCCACAGATTGCGCCGGCCGCCGTTGGCGTCGGCCCTGGCCATCGACCACTTGGTCAGGCCGATACCGGCCCACGCCGCCGGCTCCGGCGGGAAAGGAAGCGGTTTGCTGCGCACCATCTTCAGCTCGGTCCGTTCGGTCGGCTCGCCGCCGAGCAGGTCCAGCATCACGTCGGCGCCGAAGCGGGTGGCGCCGACGCCGAGGCCCGTGTAGCCGGCCGCGTAGGCGACCT
The DNA here is from genome assembly GCF_055566095.1 of Streptomyces sp. NPDC027962. Taxonomy (NCBI): domain Bacteria; kingdom Bacillati; phylum Actinomycetota; class Actinomycetes; order Kitasatosporales; family Streptomycetaceae; genus Streptomyces; species Streptomyces sp. NPDC027962. The sequence goes on along the minus strand of NZ_JBVHTA010000011.1, from coordinate 126,577 downwards.
TCCCGCCGTGCGCGGTCCCGAAGAAGGCGGAGAACCGCGAACAGGTGTCGATGGCACCGCCCCAGGCGTGGCTGAACCGCAGTCCCTCCAACTGCGGGAAGCAGTGGAAGAAGTGCCGGGCGAGCTTCAGGTACGTCTGCGGCCGGTGGTCCATCTCGGCGCTCACCTTGCCGCCGAAGGGGTAGATCGCGTCGTAGCCGCCCCACAGGATGCGGTTGTCGGCGGTGATGCGGAAGTAGTGGAACTGGTTGGCGCTGTCGCCGAGCCCCTGCCGCCGCTTCCAGCCGACGGAGGCGAGCTGCACGGCACTGAGCGGCTCGGTCATCAGGGCGTAGTCGTAGACGGGCACGGTGTACGCGCGCACCCGCCTGACCAACGAGGGGAAGACGTTCGTGCCGAGCGCGACGCGGTGGGCGAGGACCCGGCCGTAGGGGGTGCCCACCACGATCCCGGGTCCGGAGGCGGCCATCCGCAGCCCGGGCGTGTTCTCGTAGATACGGACGCCGAGCTCCTGGCAGGCCCGCTTGAGCCCCCAGGCCAGCTTCGCCGGGTGCAGCATCGCGACGCCGCGCCGGTCCCACAGACCGCCGAGGAACGTCGGCGAGTCGACCTCGGCACGCACGGCGTCGGCGTCCAGGAGCTCGAGGCCGGTGAAGCCGAGGCGGGCGGCCTCGTCGTGCATCTCGTGGAGTTCGGCGAGCTGGTGCGGCTCGGTGGCGACGTCGATCTCGCCGGTGCGCTCGAAGTCGCAGTCGATGCCGTAGCGCGCGACGGCGTCCTCGATGGCGTCGAGGTTGCGCGCGCCGAGCTCCTCGAGTTTCGCCATCTCGTCGGGCCAGCGGGCCAGTCCGTTGCCGAGGCCGTGGGTGAGGGAGGCGGCGCAGAAGCCGCCGTTGCGGCCGGAGGCGGCCCAGCCGGTCTCCCGCCCCTCGATCAGCACGACATCCCGGGCGGGATCCCGTTCCTTGGCGAGCAGCGCGGTCCACAGCCCGCTGTAGCCGCCGCCGACGACGAGAAGCTCGCAGCGCTCGTCGCCGGCGAGGGCCGGCAGCGCGTCCGGCTTGCCGGGGTCTTCCAGCCAGAAGGGCGCGGGCCGGGCGTCGGAGAGTGATGTCGCGAAGGTCATGGCGGCTGGAGCCATGGTTTCCACTCCTTTTGATACTGCGTCAGCTGCGGCTACTGCGCCTACTGCACGAGGGCGCGTTTCTTGCGACGGCCGCTGATGAACTGGCCGCCCGCCACGATCAGTACGGCGACGGCGAACATGGCGGTACCGATGACGTTGATCTGGACGGGCGTGCCGCGTTGCGCCGAACCCCACACGAACATGGGGAAGGTGACGGTGTTGCCCGAGTTGAAGTTGGTGATGATGAAGTCGTCGAAGGACAGGGCGAAGGCCAGCATCGCGCCCGCCGCGATGCCGGGCGCGGCAATCGGCAGGGTGACCCGCAGGAACGTCTGGACGGGCCCCGCGTAGAGGTCCCTCGCCGCCTCCTCGAGCTTCGGGTCCATCGACATCACCCGTGCCTTCACCGCCACCACGACGAAGCTGAGGCAGAACATGGTGTGTGCGATGAGGATGGTCCAGAAGCCCAGCTCGGCGCCCATATTGAGGAAGAGCGTGAGCAGCGAGGCGGCCATGACCACCTCGGGCATCGCCATCGGCAGGAAGATCAGCGAGTTGATGGTGCCGCGCGCCCGGAAGCGGTAGCGGACCAGCGCGAAGGCGATCATCGCGCCGAGCACGGTGGCGCCGATCGTCGCCCACAGGGCGATCTGGAGGGACAGCACGAGAGAGCCGCACAGGTCGGCGACACCGCAGGGGTCCCGCCAGGCGTCGGTGGAGAACTCCCGCCAGGAGTAGTTGAAGCGCCCGGCCGGCTTGTTGAAGGAGAACACCATCACGACGATGTTCGGCAGGATCAGATAGGCGAGCGTGAGCAGGCCCGCGATGACCACGAGATTCCGCTTGATCAGTCGCATCAGACGAGATCCTCCGTTCCGGACCGGCGGATGTAGACCGTGACCGTGATCAGCACGACCGCCATCAGGATGAACGACAGCGCGGCCGCCGTCGGGTAGTCGAGGACCCGAAGGAACTGCGACTGGATGACGTTTCCGATCATGCGCGTGTCCGTGGAGCCCAGGAGTTGGGCGTTGACGTAGTCGCCGCTCGCCGGGATGAACGTCAGCAGCGTGCCGGAGACGACGCCCGGCATGGAGAGCGGGAAGGTCACCTTGCGGAAGGTGGTGGAGGGCTTGGCGTACAGATCGCCCGCCGCCTCGTGCAGCCGGGGGTCGATCCGCTCCAGCGAGGTGTAGAGCGGAAGGATCATGAACGGCAGGAAGTTGTACGTCAGACCGGTGACGACGGCGAGCGGTGTGGCGAGCACACGGCTGCCCTCGGTCAGGCCGAGCCAGCTGGTGACGTCCAGGAAACCGACGGTGTTGAGGACCTCGACCACCGGCCCGCCGTCCGCGAGGATCGTCTTCCAGGCCAGCGTCCGGATCAGGAAACTGGTGAAGAACGGGGCGATGACCAGCACCAGCAGCACGTTGCGCCAGCGCCCCGCCTTGAACGCGATCAGGTACGCGAGCGGGTAGCCGAGCAGCAGGCACAGGACCGTGGCGGTGCCCGCGTACAGCAGGGAGAGCAGGAACTGCGGGTAGTACTGGGTCAGGGCGTCCCAGTAGGTCGCGAAGTGCCAGGTGACCTTGTAGCCCTCTTCCAGCGAGCCCGTCTGCACGGACGTCGACGCCTGGTAGACGAGCGGGAGCGCGAAGAAGACGACCAGCCACAGGATGCCGGGCAGCAGCAGCCAGTACGGGATCAGCCTGCGGCGCATCGAGGTCTTGTGGGCGGCCGGTTGCGCGGGTGCCGGGGAGGCGGGCGGCGCCTCGGTGACGGTCATGGCGTCTCCCCCACCGTCTCCACACCGGCGTCGATGGCCTGGTCGGCGTCGAGGCCGAAGGTGTGCTCCGGGTTCCAGTGCAGGACCACCTCGGCGCCGGGGGCCAGGCCCGCGCGGTGCTCGACGTTCTGTGCGTAGACCTCCAGGCCCTTGCCCGCCGGACTCTCCACGACGTACTGGGTGGAGACGCCGATGAACGAGGAGTCGACGATCCTGCCGGTGACGGTGTTGCGGCCGGCGGGCACGGAGTCCGCGTCCCCGGCCGGGGTGAGGGAGATCTTCTCCGGGCGGACGCCGACGAGCAGCCTGCCGCCGGCGCGGGTCGCGTCCGGGCAGCGCCCGGCGGGCAGCCGGAGCTTGCCGCCGGCCGCGGTGACGACGACCTCGCCGCCGGTGTTCTGGACGACGTCGGCCTCGATGAGGTTGGAGGTGCCGAGGAAGTTGGCGACGAACGTGGTGTTCGGGTTCTCGTACAGCTCGGCGGGGGCCCCGAGCTGCTCGACCCGGCCGCCGTTCATCACCGCGACCGTGTCGGCCATCGTCATGGCCTCCTCCTGGTCGTGCGTGACGTGCACGAAGGTGATGCCGACCTCGGTCTGGATCCGCTTGAGCTCCAGCTGCATCTGGCGGCGCAGTTTGAGGTCGAGAGCGCCGAGGGGTTCGTCGAGGAGCAGCACCTGCGGGTGGTTGATGAGGGCGCGGGCGACGGCCACGCGCTGCTGCTGGCCGCCGGAGAGCTGGTGCGGCTTGCGCTGCGCGAAATTGCCGAGCTGGACGAGTTCCAGCATGTCGTCGACCTGCTTCTTGATCGACTTGATGCCGCGGCGGCGCAGTCCGAAGGCGACGTTCTCGTAGATGCTGAGGTGCGGGAAGAGCGCGTAGCTCTGGAAGACCGTATTGACGGGGCGCTTGTGCGGCGGCAGGCCGGTGACGTCCTTGCCGCCGAGCAGGACGGTGCCGGTGGTGGGCTCCTCCAGTCCGGCGATCATCCGCAGTGTGGTGGTCTTTCCGCAGCCGGAGGCGCCGAGCAGGGCGAAGAACGAGCCTTCGGGGACGGTCAGGTCCAGCGGGTGCACGGCCGTGAAGGAGCCGTACGTCTTGCTGATCCCGGAGAGGCGGACATCGCCGCCCGCTTGCTTTTCAGTCATGGGTCGCGGTCCCAGGTGTGTCGGGGGCAGGGGCGGGTCAGGCGCCGATGAGCTTGGCGAACTTCTCCTCGTACGCGGTCTCTTCCGTGGGGGAGAGCGAGCGGAACGAGTGGGACTTGGCGGCCATGGCCTCGTCCGGGATGATCAGCGGATTGTTCGCCAGCTCCGGGTCGATCTTGGCGAGCTCCGGACCGACTCCGGCGACCGGCGTCACGTAGTTGATGTACGCCGCGAGCTGGGCGGCGACGGGGAGCTCGTAGTAGTAGTCGATGAGCCGCGTGGCGTTCTTGCGGTGCCTGGCCCCGGCGGGGACCAGCAGGTTGTCGGTGGCCGTGACGTACCCGGGGGCGGGGATCGCGTACTTGATGTCCGGGTTGTCGGCCTGCAGCTGGATGACGTCACCGGCCCACGCGAGACAGGCGGCGAGGTCTCCCTTGGCGAGGTCCGCGGTGTAGTCGTTGCCTGTGAAGCGCCGGATCTGCTTCTTGTCGACGCCCTTCTGGAGCCGGCCGATGGCGGCGTCGAAGTCGGCGTCGGTGAACTTGGCGGGGTCCTTGCCGAGGTCGAGCAGGGTCATGCCCACGGTGTCGCGCATCTCGGTGAGGAAGCCGACCCGCCCCTTGAGGGAGGGGTCGTCCAGCAACTGGGTGACGGAGTCGACCTTGCGTCCGCGAGTCGCCTTTGCGTTGTAGGCGATGACGCACGGGATGCCGGTCCACGGGTAGGAGTAGGCCCGGCCCGGGTCCCAGTCGACGGTGCGGAACTGGGAGGACAGGTTGGCGTAGGCGTGCGGCAGCAGGGCCGGGTCGAGCTGCTGCGCCCAGCCGAGCCGGATGATCCGGGCGGCCAGCCAGTCGGTGACGTTGATCAGGTCGCGTCCGGTGGCCTGGCCGGCGGCGAGCTGCGGCTGGATCTTCCCGAAGAACTCGACGTTGTCGTTGATGTCCTCGGTGTACTTGACCTTGATGCCCGTGCGCTTGGTGAACGCGGCGAGGGTGGGCCTGGTCTTCCCGTCCTCACTGGTGTCCATGTACTCGGTCCAGTTGGAGAAAACGACCAGCTTCTCCTGGTCCGAGTGGTCGTCGGCGTCCGCCGCCCCGCCTTCCCGCTTGGCGGGCGGGATGCCGCAGCCGCTGAGGATGCCCGCGCCGCCGACGGCGAACGCTCCGGCTCCCGACGCACGCAGCAGCGAGCGGCGGGACAGCGCCCCTCGCCCGTCTCGCAGGCTGCGCCGCATGGCCGCGAGCTGTGCCGCGGAGAGGCGCTCGGTCTCGTACTGCTCCATGACGCTCTGCCCTTTCGGGTGGATCTGGCCGCCGAAGATGCGGCTGCCGGCTAACGGCCTTGGAAGATCGTGCGGTGCCAGTCCTTGCGGACGATGGCGGTGTTGTCGTACATCACATGCTTGACCTGCGTGTACTCCTCGAAGGAGTAGGCCGACATGTCCTTCCCGAAGCCGCTGGCCCTGTATCCGCCGTGCGGCATCTCGCTGATGATCGGGATGTGGTCGTTGACCCACACACAGCCCGCCTTGATCTCGCGGGTGGCGCGCCCGGCGCGGTAGACGTCCCGGGTCCAGGCGGAGGCGGCCAGGCCGTAGGGGGTGTCGTTGGCGAGCGCGATGCCTTCGTCGTCGGTGTCGAAGGGCAGCACGACCAGGACGGGCCCGAAGATCTCGGACTGGACGATCTCGCTGTCCTGGGCGGCGCCGGTCACGAGGGTGGGCAGGTAGTAGGCGCCGCTCTGCAGCTCGCCCCGGGGCGCTTCGCCGCCGGTGACGACGGTGGCGTAGGCGCGCGCCCGGTCGACGATGGCGGCGACGCGGTCACGCTGGAGATGGGAGACGAGCGGGCCGAGGTCGGTGCTCGGGTCGAACGGGTCGCCGAGGCGGACCGTCGCCATCAGAGAGGCGACGGCTTCGACAAAGGCGTCGTACAGGGGCCGCTGGACGTAGGCGCGGGTGGCGGCGGTGCAGTCCTGGCCGGTGTTGATGAGCGACCCGGCGACCGCGCCGTGCGCCGCGGCCTCGAGGTCGGCGTCGTCGAAGACCACGAAAGGGGCCTTGCCGCCCAGTTCGAGGTGGAGCCGCTTGACGGTGGACGTGGCGATCTCCGCGACGCGCTTTCCGACGGCCGTGGAACCGGTGAAGGAAGTCATGGCGATGTCCGGGTGGCCCACCAGGTGCTCGCCGGCGTCCTTCCCCGCGCCGCTCACGATGTTGACGACACCGTCGGGGATGCCCGCGTCCGTGGCCGCCTGCGCGAACATCAGCGAGGTGAGCGGGGTGATCTCGGCCGGTTTGAGAACGATGGTGTTGCCTGCGGCGATGGCCGGCAGGACCTTCCACGCGGCCATCTGGAGCGGATAGTTCCAGGGGGCGATGGAACCGACCGTTCCGATCGGTTCCCGCCGTACGTACGAGGTGTGATCGCCACTGTACTCGCCGGCGGACTGCCCCTGGAGGTGACGGGCGGCGCCGGCGAAGAAGGCGGTGTTGTCGACGCTACCGGGCACGTCGAACTCGGTGGTCAGCTTGACCGGCTTGCCGCACTGGAGCGATTCGGCCCCGGCGAGGTCCTCGGCCCGGTCGGCGAGCACGGCCGCGAAGCGGTGCAGCGCGTCGGAGCGCTCGCCGGGGGTGGCACCGGCCCAGCCGGGCAGTGCGTCGCGGGCGGCGGCGACGGCCGCGTCCACGTCCGCGGCGCCCGCCAGTTCGTAGGTGTGGACCGTCTCGCCCGTGGCCGGGTCGACGATGTCCTGCAGGCGTCCCGAGGTGCCGGGGCGCACCCTCCCCCCGATGTACTGCGCGCCGGCCGCGAAGCGGTCGTGCGCCTGGAAGCGGTTGCCCATGGTGCTCTCCGTTGTTCCAGCCCGATTTGAGTGCCGATCCTGGCAGAGAGCGACCTACTCAACAAGGGATTCCGTTGTTGCCTTTTGATTACGCGACGGAATCGGTCGACCAAGTGTCGCGTCTACGGCCGTTTCGCGGGACGGGGTGTCAGTGGCGGCTGCGACACTCACGTGCATGGGGATCGAAGAGCTGATCAAGCAGGCTGCCGACGGACAGCGGTTCAAGTACCTGCACTTCTGGGGGCACCGCTCGCGACCGGACGGCACCATCGGCAGGAGCTGCCTGAGTCAGTGGTGGCCGTCACCCTTCGTGGTGGACGGCGTGCGGTACGAGACAGCGGAGCACTGGATGATGGCGTCCAAGGCACGGCTGTTCGGGGACGCCGACGCGGAGCGCAAGGCACTGGCGGCGCGGACCCCCGCGGAGGCCAAGAAGGCGGGGCGGCTGGTGCGCGGCTTCGATGACGGCATATGGGAGCGCGAGCGGTTCGGCGTCGTGCGCTCCGGCAGTGTGCACAAGTTCGGGCAGGACGCGGCGCTGCGCTCGTTCCTGCTGGGCACCGGGGACCGGGTGCTGGTCGAGGCGAGCCCGATGGACCGCATCTGGGGCATCGGGCTCGCCTCGGACGACGAGCGGGCGCAGGATCCCGCTCGATGGCGCGGGCTCAATCTGCTGGGGTTCGCGCTGATGGAGGCGCGTCAGGAGCTACGGGCAAAGGCCTGACACCTACCGCCTGTCGTCCACGACCAGGTGGTTCGAGTAGCTGTCGTAGTCGTACTCTTCCTGCTGCTCCCTGTCCTCGTTGATCGCCCAGATGAGGCCCCACGCGAACAGGGCGATGATCACGGCGCCGATGACGATGCCGCAGGCGCCGAGGATGATGCCTGCCAGGGCCATGCCGCCGTTGGTCGCCTCGCCGCGCTGGGCGCGCTTGCGGCCGAGGATGCCGAAGATCAGCGCAAGGGTGCCGAGGACGATGCCGACGACGCCGTAGAGGCAGAAAAGACAGACGGAGAGGATGCCGAGCACCATCGCCGTGATCCCCATGCCGTTGGCCGGGGTCTGCTGCCAGCCGGCCTGGCCGTATCCCGGGTAGCCCGGGTATCCCGCGCCGTACGGGTCGGGGGCGCCGAAGCCGGCGGCTGCGGCGGCCGGCGGCTGCGGCAGGCTCGGGGCGGCCGGGTAGCCATAGGCTCCGGCGACGGGCTGGACGGGGGCCGGTCCGCCGGGCGCGACCGGAGGCGGCGGCACGGACCCGGTGTCCCCGGGGCCCGCGCCGGGCATCCCGATGACCGTCGGCTGGTCGTGCACGCTCGGCGGCTGGGTGGACGCCGGCTTGTCCAGGGGCACCCTGCCCGCTGCGGAGCCGCCCTCCGGCAGGGCCCACGGATCGTTCGGCTGAGGCCCGCCGGGCGGCTGGGCCTGATTGTCAGACATGGTTCTCCCCCATCGGTGGTCCGGCCATGTTACGGCCTTGGTTTCCGGCCCCGACGGGCCGCCTACGATGATCCGGGAGCAGGACAACCGGCCGACGAGCAGGACCCTGCCCGTGAGCCGGAGCGGCGCGTCGCACTTGGAGGAACCGATGACCGATCTGCACCCCTTCATCGCAGGGCTGCCCAAAGCAGAGCTGCATGTGCACCATGTCGGTTCCGCCTCCCCCCGGATCGTCGCCGAACTGGCGGCGAACCACCCGGACTCCAAGGTCCCGACCGATCCCGAGGCGCTCGCCGACTACTTCACCTTCACCGACTTCGCGCACTTCGTCGAGGTCTATCTCTCGGTCGTGGACCTGATCCGCACTCCGGAGGACGTGCGGTTGCTCACCTTCGAGGTCGCCCGCGACATGGCCCGGCAGAACATCCGCTACGCCGAGCTGACCATCACGCCGTTCAGCTCCACCCGCCGCGGCATCGACGAGAAGGCCTTCATGGCGGCCATCGAGGACGCGCGCGCAGCGGCGGAAGCCGAACTCGGGGTGGTGCTGCGCTGGTGCTTCGACATCCCCGGAGAGGCAGGTCTCGAGGCCGCGGCGGAGACCGCCAGGCTCGCAGTCGACCTGCACCCGGAGGGCCTGGTCTCCTTCGGGCTCGGCGGCCCCGAGATCGGCGTCGCACGCCCGCAGTTCAAGCCGTACTTCGACCGCGCGATCGCGGCAGGCCTCCACTCGGTGCCGCACGCGGGCGAGACGACCGGACCGCAGACGATCTGGGACGCTCTGAACGACCTCCGTGCCGAGCGCATCGGCCACGGCACCAGCTCGACGCAGGACCCGGAGCTGCTGGCGCACCTGGCGGAGCGCCGGATCGCGCTCGAAGTGTGTCCCACCTCCAACATCGCCACCCGGGCCGTCACCGATCTCGACCGGCACCCGATCAAGGAGATGGTCTCCGCCGGTGTGCTGGTGACCGTCAACAGCGACGATCCGCCCATGTTCGGCACCGACCTCAACAACGAGTACGCCGTCGCCGCCCGGCTGCTGGACCTCGACCAGCGCGGCCTCGCCGACCTCGCGAAGAACGCGGTGGAGGCATCGTTCCTCGACCCGGCCGGCAAGGCCCGGATCGCCTCGGAGATCGACACGTACACCGCCGAGTGGCTCACCCGCTGACGTGCGCCCGGTGGCGGTGGTCGCCCACCGCGGCGACCCGTACCGGTTCCGTGAGAACACGCTGCCGTCGCTGCGTTCGGCCTTCGAACGCGGCGCGGACGCGGCCGAGATCGACGTACGGCTCACCCGCGACGGTGTGCCCGTCCTGCTGCACGACGCGACGCTGAAGCGGCTGTGGGGGCACGACCGGCCGCTGGCGCGATTCACCCGGGCAGAGGTGGAGCACCTCACGCACGGCGGTGTACCGACCCTGCGCGAGGCGCTGGACGCGGTCCGGGACCACCGCCTGATGATCGACCTGCCCGGGGCCACGCCCGAGGCCGTGCGGACCGTGGTGGACACGGTCCACGACTGCGGCGCCGGCGAGCAGGTGTACTACTGCGCCGGCCCCGCGACGATGCTCGCGGTGCGGGCCGCGGACGCGTCGGCGGAGATCGCGATGACATGGACGACGCTCGCCCCACCGCGCCCGGCGCTGCTGGACGCCGTGAAGCCGCGGTGGCTGAACTACCGGTTCGGCCTGGTCGGACGGGAGTTGACGGGCCGTCTGCACCAGGACGGTGTGCTCGTCTCGTCCTGGACGGCCGACACCCGTCGTACGATGCGGCGATTGATCGACTGCGGCGTCGACTCCATCACCACGAACCGGGTCGACGCGCTGAGGGCCGTCCTGGACGACTCGCGCTCTTCGAAGGGCGGCCGCAGCCGGCCCTGTCCCCGGGAGGGGGAGACGGGCGCCGTCTCGCCGGAACCGCCGGACGAACCGGAGGCGGCGAGGTCGAGGAGCGTCATCGCCCTTCCGGCAGACGGGCGGCGCGCTCGCCGTGGCCGTCTTCGGGGCCTTGGTCGCGGACCGGGGTGAGTTCAATGGTGGGTCTGCGGGTCGCTCTGTGCGTTGCGGCGGTGATGCCGGCAGTCACCACGGCCGCGGCCCTCACGCTGCCGCGCTGCCGTGGCTGACCGGCGCCGTCAGCGCCTCCAGTTGTTTGATCTTGCGGCGGACGAGATACAGCGGGATCACCCCGAAGACGCCGAAGGACATGTCGATGACGGACCACCAGAGCGGGATGCCGCGGATCGGTCCGCAGATCAGGGCGAGCGGAATGATCCCGGCACAGGCGATCATGCCGAACTCGACGACCCAGATGTTGCGCACCGGGTCGCGGTAGGGGCCGTAGAAGGCGACGGCGATCACCAGGTGGGCGAAGGCGAGCCAGTCCGTGCCGTAGAACACGAACGGGTACTTCTCGTCGGTGGCGTCGAGCCCTTCCCGTACGCGCTCGATCCACTCCACGAGCGCGGGCATGTGCTCGGGGAGGGGCGACGCCGGGGGCGTCAACAGGTCGTCCAGCAGGCGCAGTTCGGTCACCAGGGGAAACGCGGTCGCTCCACTGAGGACCAGGCACACGACGAAGAAGGCCAACCAGACACGTATCCCCCGCAGCAGGGCTGCTCGCTCGCTCATGCGGGCAGCCTACGCCAGTCCTGAACATGTTCAAATTCGGTTTGCCCCTCGGGGCGCCTTCGGTTCTGATGACGTCCGCCGGCCCGTAGCCCTACGGCACGAAACAGCGCGCCCGGTGCAACAAGTGCACCGGGCGCGCCGTCGTGTTCGCCGACCGGCGGGGTCAGCCGTCGAGCGACGTCATGACGTGCTTGATCCGCGTGTAGTCGTCGAAGCCGTACGCCGACAGGTCCTTGCCGTAACCCGACTTCTTGAAGCCGCCGTGCGGCATCTCCGCGACCAGCGGGATGTGGGTGTTGATCCAGACGCAGCCGAAGTCCAGCGACTTGGACATCCGCATCGCGCGGCTGTGGTCCTTCGTCCACACCGAGGAAGCCAGCGCGTACTCCACGCCGTTCGCCCACTCGAGGGCCTGCACCTCGTCCGCGAAGGACTGAACGGTGATGACCGGACCGAAGACCTCGTTCTGGATGATCTCGTCGTCCTGCTTCAGGCCGGAGACGACGGTCGGGGCGTAGAAGTAGCCCTTGTCGCCGACGCGGTGACCGCCCGCCTCGACCTTGGCGTGCGCCGGGAGCCGCTCGATGAAGCCGGTGACCTGCTGCAGCTGGTTGGCGTTGTTGAGCGGGCCGTAGAGCACGTCCTCGTCGTCCGGGGCGCCCGTCTTGGTCTCCGCGGCCGCCTTGGCGAGCGCGGACACGAACTCGTCGTGGATCGACTCGTGGACGAGCACGCGGGTCGCCGCCGTGCAGTCCTGGCCGGCGTTGAAGAAGCCCGCCACCGAGATGTCCTCGACGGCCTTGTCGATGTCGGTGTCATCGAAGACCACGACCGGCGCCTTGCCCCCGAGCTCCAGGTGGACGCGCTTGACGTCCTTCGCCGCGGAGGCGGCGACCTGCATGCCGGCGCGCACGGATCCGGTGATGGACGCCATCGCGGGGGTCGGGTGCTCGACCATCGCGCGGCCGGTCTCGCGGTCGCCGCAAACCACGTTGAAGACGCCCTTGGGGACGATCGCTCCGATGATCTCGGCCATCAGCACGGTCGACGCGGGCGTGGTGTCCGACGGCTTCAGCACGACGGTGTTGCCCGCGGCCAGCGCCGGCGCGAACTTCCAGACGGCCATCATCATCGGGTAGTTCCACGGGGCGACCTGCGCGCACACACCGACCGGCTCGCGGCGGATGATGGAGGTCATGCCCTCCATGTACTCGCCGGCGGAGCGGCCCTCGAGCATGCGCGCCGCGCCCGCGAAGAAGCGGATTTGGTCCACCATCGGCGGGATCTCTTCGGTGCGGGTCAGCCCGAGCGGCTTGCCCGTGTTCTCCGACTCCGCGGCGATCAGGTCCTCCGCCCGCTCCTCGAAGGCGTCGGCGATCTTGAGGAGCACCTTCTGGCGCTCGGCCGGCGTGGTGTCACGCCAGGCGGGGAAGGCGGCCGCGGCAGCGTCCATGGCGGCGTCGACGTCGGCCTGGCCGGAGAGCGGCGACGTGGCGTACGCCTCGCCCGTGGCGGGATTGACGATGTCGATCGTCCGGCCGTCGGCGGCGTCCTTGAACTCCCCGTTGATGTAGTTGCGAAGTCGACGCAGCTCGGTGGTCACTGTTGCCACCCCTCCTGTCGTGTCCGATGGGTGAGACACCCCACCCTAATCTCTTCACGGACGTTTTCAACAGGCCCGGCTCTCCGCAACTTCGGATTCGGTGAGATTTGACCCTCCTAACAACGGATTTCATCGCCCAGGGCTTGCCAGACAGACGAGTAGCAGTGCAGAGTGAGCTCGTGGCCAGTCGTAACGCAGACTCCAGGAACGGAAACGGTGCCGGTTCGTCGACCCCGACGATCGACGCCGTCTCCCTCGCGATCATCGAACAGCTCCAGGAGGACGGTCGCCGTCCCTACGCCGCGATAGGCAAGGCCGTGGGCCTTTCCGAAGCGGCCGTGCGGCAGCGCGTCCAGAAGCTGCTCGACCAAGGCGTGATGCAGATCGTCGCCGTCACGGACCCGCTCACCGTGGGTCTGCGACGTCAGGCGATGGTCGGCATCCGCGTCGAGGGCGACCTCGACCCCGTGGCGGACGCCCTGACGGCCATGGCCGAATGCGAGTACGTGGTGATGACCGCGGGCTCCTTCGACCTCATGGTCGAGATCGTCTGCGAGGACGACGACCACCTGCTCGAAGTGATCAACAAGCGGATTCGTGCGCTCCCCGGCGTGCGCTCCACCGAGAGCTTCGTCTACCTCAAGCTCAAGAAGCAGACCTATATGTGGGGAACCCGATAGCCGTGAGCAAGGACCTCTCCAAGACCGCCTACGACCACCTGTGGATGCACTTCACCCGCATGTCGTCGTACGAGCACGCACCCGTGCCCACCATCGTGCGTGGCGAGGGCACCTACATCTACGACGACAAGGGCAAGCGCTACCTGGACGGCCTCGCGGGCCTCTTCGTGGTCAATGCGGGACACGGCCGGCACGAGCTCGCGGAGACCGCCTACAAGCAGGCGCAGGAGCTCGCGTTCTTCCCCGTGTGGTCCTACGCGCACCCCAAGGCGGTGGAGCTGGCCGAGCGCCTCGCCCACCACGCGCCGGGCGACCTCAACAAGGTCTTCTTCACCACGGGCGGCGGTGAGGCGGTCGAGACCGCCTGGAAGCTCGCCAAGCAGTACTTCAAGCTGCAGGGCAAGCCGACCAAGTACAAGGTCATCTCCCGCGCGGTGGCGTACCACGGCACCCCGCAGGGCGCCCTGTCCATCACTGGCCTGCCGGCCCTCAAGGCACCCTTCGAGCCGCTGGTCCCCGGCGCGCACAAGGTGCCGAACACCAACATCTACCGCGCCCCGATCCACGGCGACGACCCTGAGGCCTTCGGCCGCTGGGCCGCCGACCAGATCGAGCAGCAGATTCTCTTCGAGGGCCCCGAGACCGTCGCGGCCGTCTTCCTCGAGCCGGTGCAGAACGCCGGCGGCTGCTTCCCGCCGCCGCCCGGGTACTTCCAGCGGGTTCGCGAGATCTGTGACCAGTACGACGTGCTGCTCGTCTCCGACGAGGTCATCTGCGCCTTCGGCCGCCTCGGCACGATGTTCGCCTGCGACAAGTTCGGCTACGTCCCGGACATGATCACCTGCGCCAAGGGCATGACCTCGGGCTACTCCCCGATCGGCGCGTGCATCGTCTCCGACCGCATCGCCGAGCCGTTCTACCGGGGCGACAACACCTTCCTGCACGGCTACACCTTCGGCGGCCACCCGGTCTCCGCGGCCGTCGGCCTCGCCAACCTCGACATCTTCGATCGCGAGAACCTCAACCAGCACGTCCTGGACAACGAGGGCAAATTCCTGTCCACGCTGCAGAAGCTGCACGACCTGCCGATCGTCGGCGACGTCCGCGGAAACGGCTTCTTCTACGGCATCGAGCTGGTGAAGGACAAGGCCACCAAGGAGACCTTCACGGACGAGGAGACCGAGCGCGTCCTGTACGGCTTCCTGTCCAAGGCCCTCTACGACAACGGCCTGTACTGCCGGGCCGACGACCGCGGCGACCCGGTCGTCCAGCTGGCGCCCCCGCTGATCGCCGACCAGTCGACCTTCGACGAGATAGAGCAGATCCTGCGTACGGTGCTGACGGAGGCCTGGACGAAGCTGTAGTCCACCCGGCATGCGGCCCGGGTACCTCCATCCGAGTGAGATGGACGGTGCCCGGGCCGCGTGCTTCCCGGTACCCCGGCAGTGACTCCTTAGCGTGCCCAGTGACCGATCGGCCCTGTCTTCGTTCCCCCGTACGGGGGGCCGGAAATCTGATCAGAACCGAGGTGTACGTCATGGTGGCCCCGCCCGACAACGATGTGATCTGGGCTCGCTCCCTGCACCACGCCCACCGCGGCTCCCCGGCCCTCGTGGGCGTGTCGCTGGGCGTACGGGACGGCGAGATCCTCGCCGTACTCGGTGCACGTGGCAGCGGCAAGACCACGCTGCTGCACTGCCTGTCCGGCCGGCTCGTCGCCCAGCAGGGCGAGGTGTGGTTCAACAGCTCCCCCGTGCACACCATGTCTCCCGCGCTGCGGGAGCGGCTGCGGCGCGACAGGTTCGGCTGGATCGGCCCCGAGCCGATGCTGGTGCCGGAACTGAAGGCATGGGAGAACGCGGCGCTGCCGCTGCTGCTCAGTGGCCGCTCACGGCGGGCGGCGAAGACCACGGCGATCGAGTGGATGGAACGCCTCGACATCGGCGCCTGCGCGAACAAGCGGCCGTACGCACTGGTCCGCGCCGAGCAGCAGCGTGTCGCCGTCGCCCGGTCGCTGGTCAGCACGCCGTCCGTGCTCTTCGCCGACGAGCCGACGGCCTCGCTGCACAGCACGGACCGGGCCCACGTGCTGCGCACGGTGACTGCCGCCGTCCGGTCGCACCGCATCACCATGGTGCTCGCCACGCACGACATGGACGTCGCGGCGCTCGCGGACCGCACGATCACGGTCGCCGACGGGCGGCGCGTGGGCTCCCCGGTGATCGCCGGAACGGAAGGCCGAGCCGCGTGCTCGCTCTCCGTCTAGCCCGTGGCGCGCACCCGCTGGTACTGCTGCGCCGGCTGATGGTGGTGGCGGCAGCAGCGGGTGTCGGTTTCCTACTGCTGTGCACGCTGACATACGCGATGTCACACCCCGACGACCCGGCGTCCGTCGAGCGCCTGCTGTGGTGCGCGGTCCCGCTCGCCGCGACGGTGTACCTCGCGGTCGCAGTGGCCCGTACGGACCCAGGCACCCGGCCGCGGCCCGGCCTCGACTCGGTCGGGCTCGGCCCCGTCCGCCTGGCGGCCCTCGCCGCGGCGTCCACCGCGCTCTCCTGCACGCTCGGCAGCATGCTCGCGCTGCTGGTCTTCCTCCATCTCCGGGGCGATCTGTCGGGGCTGCCGTTCGACGGAGCCGCGGCCGGACTCCTCGACGCGGGGCAGCCACTGCCGCCGGCCGGCGCGCTCACCCTGCTGGCCCTGGTCCCGCTCGCGGCCACCACGTCGGCCGCGCTGGTGCTGCGGCCCCGGCCCGCGCGGCCCGACGCCGAGGAACTGCCCGCCACCCCCGCCGGGTTCCCGTGGGGCGTCGCGCTCATCGCCGTCGGCCTGGCCGCCGAGACGTACGCGAGCGGCGCGCCCGACGCCGGTCACCCCGCCGGTGTGCTGGTGGGCTGGATCCTCACAGCGGTGGGCCTCTGGCTCGTCGGTCCCGCCGTCACCCACCTGAGCGGCCGCCTGCTCCAGTCCGCCCGCCCCGGTGCGACCCGTCTGCTGGCCGGCCGCATCCTCATGGAGGAGTCACGGCGCATCGGCCGCCCGCTGGGCGTGGTCTGCGCCGTGGCCTCCGGCGCGATTGCCGCCACGGCGGCGTACGGCTCCGCCCCCCGGCCATGGGGTCCGATGACGGCGCTGGGCGCGACGCTGATCGTCGCCTGCACGACGGCGACGCTCGCGACGGCGGCGCTGGAGGTGAAGCAGGCCCGCGCGGAAGCGACAACGGCCCTCCTGGAACTGGGCGCTCCCGCGACAGCCCTCCGCAACGCGGCAGCCCTGCGCGCGGCGGTCCTCGTCATGGCGTTCGCCCCCCTCACCCTGGCCGTGGGCGCCCTGGCAGCGACGCCTCTCGCCCGCTGAGGGGGGGCGCTGCGCGCCCTTTCGGCCCCGGCCTCCGGCCCCTGCGCGCGACCGGGCACGAGATGTCGGCGTGAGGCGGGCCAGGCGGACCGCGCCCCGCCCCCTGGGAGAAGGCGCTTTCGCACGCTCGCGCGCTGCGGCGTGCGGCGGCTCGGCACCGGCCTCCGGTGCCATCCAGCGGCGCGGCCGCGTCCGGGGGCGAAGCCCCCGCCGGGAAACACGGTCCAGGGCGCAGCCCCCGTTCCGGAAACGGTCGGGGAGGGGGACGACGCCGGCACGGCACGCCGAACCGGCGACCGTCTCCCCGACCACGACGCGCAGACCGGGCCCACGACGCAGGCCGTACCACGGCCGGGCCCGGCGGCAAAGCCCCACAAGGCGGCGCCGCCCCGGGTTCGGGAAGGGGCGGGTGCGGGGGCGGCCCCGCCCCCGCCTATCGTGGGCGCATGACGGCCACCCCGCACGACCGCGAGATCGAATCCATCGCAGAGTTCGACCACGTCGTCGCCCGTGGCTCACTCGCCGGATATCGCGTCCAGTGCGTCGACCTCACGCTCCGCACCGCCGCGTTGCTGCGTGTCGACACCGCCGCCGCCGTGTTCCTCGGGTGCCCGATGGAGCCCGACGCCACCGCCAAGGTCCGGGCCGACGGAGCGCTCGTCTTCCCGCCCGTGCCCGACCTGCCTTTCGCCCCGTACCGAGGACAGCTCTACTCCCCCGAGGAACTCTTCGCAGGTCTCGCCGAGGTCGGCTACGAGTCGACCCCCGACGCCCTCGCGTACGAGTGGTTCCAGCGCACGAAGGCCGATGGCGACATCTATGCCTCGATGCTGCGCGCCGTCCACGACGACTCGATCTCCGACGCGCTCGACGAACTCCTGGTCGGCGCACAGGTCGCGGGCGTCATGGGCGGCCATGCGATGGGCCGCGGCACCGATGCGTACGCCGGTGCGGCGCGGCTCGGCAGGGAGCTGTCGCGTGCCGGGTTCACCGTCGCGACCGGCGGTGGTCCGGGCGCCATGGAGGCCGCCAACCTCGGGGCGTACGCTGCGCCGCACCCCGACGAGATGCTGGACGACGCGCTTCTGCTGCTCGCCAAGGCGCCGTCGTTCCTGCCGTCGGTCTCCGACTGGGCGCAGGCCGCGTTCGACGTCCGCCACCGCTGGCCGCGGGGCGGGGACTCGGTCGGCATCCCGACCTGGTTCTACGGCCACGAGCCGCCGAACGCCTTCGCGTGCCACATCGCCAAGTACTTCGCCAACGCCACCCGCGAGGACGGCCTGTTGGCCCGGTCCAATGCCGGTGTGATCTTTTTGCCCGGCGCGGCCGGCACGCTCCAGGAGATCTTCGACAACGCGACCCCGAACTACTACGAGTCCCGCGGCGAGCCGACCCCCATGGTGCTCGTGAACCGGTCCCACTGGACCGAGCACCTGCCCGCCTGGCCGCTGCTCCGCTCGCTGGCGCGGGGGCGGTCGATGGAGAGCCGTATCGCGCTCGTCGACTCCGTCGACGAGGCTCCGGACGCCCTGCGCCGACTGCTCGCGCGCACGCCCTGAGCCGGGCCCCGCGAGCCACTCGCCGTCAAGGAGCGTCCAGGACCACGACCTCGTCCGCGGCGAAGACCACACCCACCGCCGCGCCCTCCTCCGGCGCCTGGGCGACCGAGCACTCGGCTTCCAGCGAAGGGCCGTCCGCGGGCCGAAGCCGTACGGCGACATGGCTCCCCCGGAAGGTGCGGGACTCCACCGTGCACCGCAGCCCCTCTGACGGGTCGGTGAGCCGCACCCCGTCGGGCCGTACGAGCACGGTGCGCTCGCCCCGGGGAGAGCCGTCCGGTACGGGGACCTTGCCCCACACCGTGTCGGCGGCCGCGCCGCCGACCGTCGCAGGCACCACGTTGTCGAAGCCGAGGAAACGGGCGACGAACTCGGACGCGGGCCGCTGCCAGACCTCCAGCGGTGTGCCCGCCTGCGCGATCCGTCCGTCCCGCATCACGACGACGCGGTCGGCGAGCGCGAACGCCTCGCCCTGGTCGTGGGTGACGGCAAGCACCGTCGTGCCCAACCGGCCGAACAGGCCGCGCAGTTCGTCGACGAGCCGTTCGCGCAGCCCGCGGTCCAGCTGGCCGAGCGGCTCGTCGAGCATCAGCAGCCTCGGCTCCGGCGCCAGTGCCCTGGCGAGGGCGACGCGCTGCTGCTCACCGCCGGACAGCGCGGCCACGGATCGTTTCTGCGCCGCCGGGAGCCCCACGAGCCGGAGCAACTCGTCGACCCGGTCCGCCTGTTCGCTGCGCCCCGCGCCGTGCATCCGCAGCCCGAAGGCGACGTTGCCGCCGACGTCCCGCTGCGGGAAGAGCTGGTGGTCCTGGAACATCAGCCCCACGCCGCGCCGGTGCACCGGTATGCCCACCTGATCGGCGCCGTCGAGCAGCACCCGCCCCGCGTCGGCGTCCTGGAGGCCGGCGACCACACGCAGCAGCGTGGACTTGCCGCTGCCGCTCGGCCCGAGCAGGCACACGATGTCGTGCTCCGCCACTTGGAGGTCCACCGCGTCGAGCGCCGTCCGCGGCCCGAACCGTACGCTCACGCCCTCCAGTTCCAGCAGCGCCATCAGAACTCCTCGGACGTGGTGTCGGTACGGATGCGTTCGAGCAGGAGCAGTGCCGCCGCGCACACCACCATCAGGATCGTGCTCAGCGCCATCGCCTGCCCGTAGTTGAGCTCGCCGGGGCGGCCGAGCAGCCGTGCGACGGCGACCGGCAGGGTCGGGTTGTCGGGCCGGGCGATGAACACGGTCGCGCCGAACTCGCCCAGGGACACGGCGAACGCGAATCCCGCCGCCACCAGGACCGCCCTGCGCACGAGCGGCAGGTCGACCTCGCGCCACGCCCTCAGCGGTGACGCGCCCAGTACGGCGGCCGCCTCCCGGAGCCGTTCGTCCACGGCCCGCAGCACCGGCAGCATCGTCCGCACGACGAACGGCACACCGACCAGCGCCTGCGCGAGGGGCACCAGGATCCACGACGCCCGCAGGTCGAGCGGCGGCTCGTCGAGAGTGATCAGGAAGCCGAAGCCCACGGTCACGGCGGAGACGCCGAGCGGAAGCATCAGCAGGGCGTCGAAGCCGCGTACCAGCCTGCCCGCCTTGCGGGTGAGCGCTGCCGCGGCGAGGCCGCCGACGGCGACCGAGATCGCGCTGGCGGCCAGGGCGTACCGGAGGGAGTTCCACACGGCGTCGATGGGCGGCACGAGGAACGCGCCTCCGGCCGGGTCCACGGTGCCCAGTTCGCGGTAGTAGGCGAAGCCGTATCCGCCCGGAGTGTCGAAGGAGCGCTCGACGAGTACGGCGAGCGGAGTGAAGAGCAGTACGACGACGGTGGCCAGCACGGCACAGAGCAGCGCCCACTGCGCCGCTCCGCGCGGCGGGCGCGCGGTCCGGGCCGGGTCGACGAGCCGCAGCGAGCTCTCCCGGCGCCTGACGGTCCAGGCGTGCACGGCGAGGACCGCGCCGACAGCCGCGAGCTGCAGCAGGGTCAGTACGGCCGCGGTCGGCAGGTCCAGGAACTCGGCGGTCTGCCGGTAGATCTCCACCTCGAGGGTGGAGAACGTGGGGCCGCCGAGGATCTGCACGACACCGAAGGAGGTGAACGTGAAGAGGAAGACCATCAGGGCGGCGGCGGCCAGCGAGGGCGTCAGCGCCGGCAGGGTCACCCGCCGCCAGGCGGCGAGACGCCCCGCACCCAGCACCCGGGCCGCCTCCTCCTGGCGGGGGTCGAGCTGGGACCACAGGCCGCCGACGGTGCGTACGACGACGGCGTAGTTGAAGAAGACGTGTGCGAGCAGGATCGCCCACACGCTGGTGTCCAGCCGGACGCCCCACGTCTCGTCGAGGAGTCCGCCACGCCCCAGCAGCGCCAGGAACGCCGTGCCGACGACGACCGTCGGCAGCACGAACGGCACGGTGACCACCGCACGCAGCAGTCGTTTGCCGGGGAACTCGAGGCGGGCGAAGACATACGCACCGGGCAGCGCGATCAGCAGGGTCAGCGCGGTGGAGGCGAACGCCTGCCAGGTGGTGAACCACAGCACGTCCCGGATGTCCGGCCGCCCGAGCACCTCTGCGAAGCGGCCGAACTGCCACACCCCGTCGAGGTGGAGGCCACGACCGACGATCGCGGTGACGGGGTAGGCGAAGAAGACGGCGAAGAAGGCGACCGGCACGGCCATGAGGCCGAGCCGCGCCGCGTTCCCGCGCAGGGACTTCCTTACTTCAGGACGAGCGAGGACCACGACCGGACCCACTGCTCACGGTTCTTCGCGATGGTGTCCGCCGCGACCGTCTCGGGCTGCTCGACGACCGCTCCGTGCTTCGTGAACAGCTCCGGCAGCTTCGCGTCCTCGATCACCGGGTTGACGAACATGTTCAGCGGCATGTCCTCCTGGAACTGCTTGCTGATCAGGAAGTCCAGCAGCGCCTTTCCGCCCGCCTCGTTCTTCGCTCCCTTCAGCAGACCGGCGAACTCGATCTGGCGGAAGCAGGTTCCCGTCGCGACACCGGTGGGCGCCTCGGCCGGCTGCGGATCGGAGTAGAGCACCTCGACCGGCGGGCTGGAGGCGTACGAGACGACGAGCGGACGGTCGGCCTTGGCCTTCTTGCCGCCGGCGGAGCCGGAGAACTCCTCGTTGTACGCCTGCTCCCAGCCGTCGACGACCTTGACGCCGTTGTCCTTCAGCTTCTTCCAGTAGCCCTGCCAGCCGGACTCGCCGTACTCGCCGACGCTGCCGAGCAGGAAGCCGAGGCCCGGCGAGGAGGTGGCGGCGTTCTCCACGACCAGCATGTTCTTGTACTCGGGCTCGGCGAGGTCCGCGAAGGTCTTCGGCGGCGCGAGCTTCTTGTCGGCGAAGAACTTCTTGTCGTAGTTGACGCAGATGTCTCCGGAGTCGACGGGCGTGACGCGGTGCTTGCCCGCGTCGAGCTGCACCTCCTCGGCCACCCGGTCGAGGCCCTTGGCCTCGTAGGGCGTGAAGAGGTTGTTGTCGAGCGCACGGGAGAGAAGGGTGTTGTCGACACCGAAGAAGACGTCGCCCTGGGGGGAGCCCTGGGTGAGGATCTCCTTGTTGAGCGCGGCGCCCGCGTCGCCGCTCTTGAGCACCTTGACCGTGTAGCCGGTCTGCCGGGTGAACTCCTTCAGCACGGCGTCCGACGCGGCGAACGAGTCGTGGCTGACGAGGGTGATGGTCTTGGACGCGCCCGGGGAGTTGGACCCGGAGCCCTTGTCCTCGGACTTCTCGCCGCAGGCGGAGAGGACGGAGATGCCGACGGCACCCGCGAGTGCGGCGCCGGCGGCACGCCGAAGCTGGCTGTTCATGATGGTGCTGACTCCCTACGCCGGTATGACCCGGATCAGGTCCGAGGGTCTGCGGCCCGTTGCCGTGAAGGCCTCGCCGCACTCTCAGCGCTCTGGTGCGCTCCCCTGTCGGAATGTGTTGTTGTTCATCTGTGCGAATGCACAGGGCACAGTATCAGCCATGGCCGACGGGCTCAGAAGCCCATGGGCCCTGCCCAGCGGAGCCGCGTCGGACTTCCGAAGCCCATGGGCCCTGCTCAGCGCTCGGTCGCCGCCAGCTGCCCGCAGGCCCCGTCGATCTCCTGGCCACGGGTGTCCCGGACCGTGACCGGTACACCGTGGGCGGCGATCGCCTCGACGAACGCCTTTTCGTCCTCGGGGCGCGAGGCCGTCCACTTCGACCCCGGCGTCGGATTGAGCGGGATCAGGTTCACATGGACCCTCTTGCCCTTCAGCAGCCGGCCGAGCAGATCACCGCGCCACGCCTGGTCGTTGATGTCGCGGATCAGCGCGTACTCGATGGAGATACGACGGCCCGACTTCTCCGCGTACTCCCAGGCGGCGTCGAGGACCTCACGGACCTTCCAGCGCGTGTTGACGGGGACCAGGGTGTCGCGCAGCTCGTCGTCCGGGGCGTGCAGCGAAACGGCGAGGCGGCACTTGAAGCCCTCGTCGGCGAAGCGCAGCATCGCGGGCACGAGACCGACGGTCGAGAC
This sequence comes from Streptomyces sp. NPDC027962, assembly GCF_055566095.1. Lineage (NCBI taxonomy): Bacteria > Bacillati > Actinomycetota > Actinomycetes > Kitasatosporales > Streptomycetaceae > Streptomyces > Streptomyces sp. NPDC027962. The sequence continues at coordinate 103,884 of NZ_JBVHTA010000011.1, read as the reverse complement.
CGTGATGCCTCGCTGCGACAGACCGAGTCCGTCGGGCTCCGGGTCGGTGAGACGGCGGACGGCTCCGACGACCCGCTTGTAGTTGGCGAGCGGTTCGCCCATGCCCATGAAGACGATGTTGGACAGCCGCGCGGCTCCTCCGGGGACCTCGCCGTCGCGCAGCGCGCGCATGCCGTCGACGATCTGGTGCACGATCTCCGCGGTGGACAGGTTCCGGTCGAGGCCGGCCTGCCCGGTGGCGCAGAAGGGGCAGTTCATCCCGCAGCCGGCCTGCGAGGAGATGCACATGGTGACCCGGTCCGGATAGCGCATCAGCACGGACTCGACCAGCGTGCCGTCGTGCAGGCGCCACAGGGTCTTGCGGGTCGTGTCGGCGTCGCACGAGATGTGCCGCACGACGGACATCAGGTCGGGCAGCAGCTCCGCGGCGAGCTTCTCGCGCGCGGCCGTGGGGATGTCGGTCCACTGGGCCGGGTCGTGGGCGTACCGCGCGAAGTAGTGCTGGGACAGCTGCTTGGCGCGGAACGGCTTCTCGCCGATCGCGGCGACGGCGTCCTTGCGCTCGGCGGGCGTGAGGTCGGCGAGGTGCCGCGGGGGCTTCTTGGCTCCGCGGGGCGCGACGAAAGTGAGTTCTCCGGGCTTGGGCATGGTTTCTCCAGTGTCGCAGACAGGCCGAGGTGCGCCGGGCCGCCGCCCAGCTCAGCGACCGCCAGGGCCAGACCGTAGCGGTCGTTGTTGGTCGTCGTGGGTTGTCATCGGTGGCCCTCCGACGGCCCACAGACGGCCCGGCCTGCAAAGCTCCGTCCGCAGGTCAGGCCCGTCAGTCGTCGCTGCTGGCGGGGACCGTGCCGACGGCCAAGAGGTGCGAGCTGGCAGCAAGAAGCTCCGGGTACGGCTCTGCCATGCGGGCCGCTTCCATGGCTGAGGCAATCAGCTCATCCGTGGGGCCTTCGCCTGGCTGCTGTTCTGCCGCCTTCACGAGCGACCAGGCGGGGCCCTCGATACCGAACACCTGGACATCCCTCAACCCGGCGGCGACCAACTCCGTCACAAGCTCTTCAGCCCGGTGGAAGTACGAGAGGGTGAAGCCGCGCGCGCCGTCATAGATGGCCGTCTCAAGGATCTTGGAGACGGAGTCATGAATTCGCTCGGTGTGCAGGTGGGCGTACGTAACGTGCTCAAAGAGCGACGCATAGCGATTGATCGCGGCGGCGGCGACCACTCCGCCCGGTCTGGCCACACGGGAGGCTTCTGCCAACGCTTGATGCCGATCGGCGGGGTCTGGCAGGTGGTACAGCGGCCCGAGGAGCTGCACAACGTCAAAGCTGTCGTTCGGCTCCGGCAGGTCGCGCGCGTCCCCTACGACCGCTGGGCACACCGCCGACGCGGTTTCAACGTGCCGGGGCACCGGGTCCACCAGAGCAACTTCGTAGCCGTCCTTCACGAGCCACTCAGCATGAACCCCGGTCCCCCCGCCCACGTCGAGCACACGCGCTGGCGCGGGGGGCAGAAAGCGTCGGAGGAGTTCTTGGGTCCTGGCCAGTTCCATCCGACCGTCTGCCGAGCTGCGAAGGCGGCTGTCCTCGTTGACCGTCTCGCCATAGAACCGCATCACGGAGGGAGCCAATTCGAGATTCGACATGGTCGCAGTATCGTGTGTACCGGTGGACCAGTCCAGCGCAGGAAATAGGGGAAACCATGGCTGTTCTGAAGTATGAAGAGATCGCGGAGTTCCTGCGCGCACGCATTGCCGCTGGTGAGATCGCTCCTGGGGACACGATTCCCTCGGGTCGCGAGCTGGCCGAGCAGTGGGATGTATCACGAGCCACTGCCATCAAGGCCGTGGACGTGCTGCGCAACGATGGCGTGGTCGTGGCCAAGCAGGGAACCGGATTCGTCGTCACGGAGACGCCCGTGGCACGCCCCGCCGGCGCTCGCCGCGCGGGGTCAGCGCGCATCCTGGGCGGCATGCCGTTCCTGCGCGTCGGCGCGCCCGACTGGGCGGAACCCCCTGCCCGCGTCGCCGCTGCCCTTGGGCTCCCCCCCGGGACGAAGGCGCTTCGGCGCGTTCGCGTCCTACAACTCCCGGACGGAACGCCGAATAGCTGTGTTGAGGCGTGGTTCCCTCCGGAGATCGCAGAGGCATCACCGCGCCTTGCAGACACTTCACCAATCGCGGAAGGGACGACGCGCTACGTGCGGCGACAGACCGGACGGGGCCCGGCCGAAGGTGTGGACGTCACCACCGTGCGTCTCGCCACGGAGACGGAGGCGGACCGCTTGGGAGTGCCGCCGAACACGCCGGTAGCCGTGCTGCTGCACACGGCGTACGACGAGCAGGGACGGCCGTTGGTCTGCGAGGAGGGCGTCACGCCCTCTTCGTTCTTCGAGCAGGTGGATACCTACGCGATGTAGGCGAACAGCGAGCACCAAAGACGGCTGGACCGGTCCACCGGTTCAGCTTTTTTGTCGCTCCAAAACCAGCCCTCACCTGCAATTCCCTCCCTGGCGAGGTATCGATGGGCCGACCCACCGCTTGACTGGACCGGTCCACCGGTCCAGTCTCTTGGTGTGGCCATCGCCCGATCCGGAACTTTCGGAGGGGTCGATTCCGTCACGCCAAAACTCAACAGCGTGATCCACCGCAGTACGGCGGCCGTGACCTTCCGGCCAGGCGAGTGGAGACCAGTCGGCCGAGAACGGGCCCCCGTCACACCGGGGCCCAACACCCGAAGTGGGGACACGCCACCGACTCGAAAGAACCGCTACGGCACACCTTGAAGCTGCCCCCCTCAGACGTCCGGGACTTCGGATCTCCCCGGACCGAGCAGCGCCGAGCGAATCGGAGAACCGAAGCACCAGCGCTCACGGTGCCCGGCATTCACCGCCCGCCCTACCGGCGGGCTGCGGTGTCGGGTCGCCGTGGTCGCTCGTAGTCCACGAACGACCCCACACGGCGCGAGACCCCGGTGCTGACACACCGGGGCCTCATTTCGGGCCGTCTTACCTGCTAGGGAGAACACGACCCATGATGACCATCGCTGCACTTCAGGCCGTTGTTACGGCTGTCCCGTTCGACCGTGAGCCGTCGGCTGCGGAGCTGGACGCGATCGAGTTCGAGATCCCCGTCATCGTGGCGGAGGTCGAGCTGCTGGACGCGCAGATCACGATGCTGGACCGGCCGGTGAACGAGCTGGACATGCGGCGTGTGCGTCGGGCCCGGAACCGGGTGCTGGCCGCGCGGTGTGAGCTGACCAACCGTGCCGCCGTTGCGGCGCCGGGGGGTGCGGCATGAACGAGCGCATCGAACCCGCCGGCGCGGTCGCCGATCTGCTGGCCGCTGTCGTGGAGGCTCTCGACATGCCGCTGCCGTCGCTCGACGACGCCGACGAGCGCGCCTATCACCGGCTGCTCGAGCGCCGAATCTCCGCCGTGCGCATCGCGCTCGCGGTGAAGCTCCAGTACCTCGACGATGACGACGTCAGCGACACCACTGACGCCATCCGCCGACGGACCGCCGAGGAACCGATCACCTACACCCCGTTCGACTTCAAGAAGAACGGGGACGGGTCGTGAACCGCTTCGGCAAGACGCTGCTCGTGCTCGCCCTGGTCGCCGTCGTCGCCATGGCGTTCCGGGTGTCCTGGAACGCGCTGCGGGACGTCGCCACGGCGACCGGCGCGGACGCCACGGCCGCGACGCTGTACCCGTTCGTCGTCGACGGGCTCATGGCGCTCGCCCTGGTCGCCACGCTCGTACTGACCGGTGACGCGAAGCGGTTCGCGCTGCGGGTGCTCGCCGCCTACACCGTGGCCTCACTCGTCCTGAACTACGTGCACGGGCTGGTGCCCGAGTTGCACGGTCGATCGGTCGACTGGGGCCGACTGGCCAACTGGGATCCGGCGAACTGGGCGCTCGTGCTGCTCGCCACCTCACTGCCGGTCGGGTCGATCTACTTCGGCTCCGACCTGGTCGCCAAGGTCCTGCACCACCGACCCGACCCCACACCAACACCCACCGAAACGCTGGAAACCGATGCAAATCGGTCGACGGCTGACCTGGAAGAACACCCCGAACCGCTCGCCGTGCCGATCGAGCAGCCCGACGTTGCAGCGATCGAGCCGGTCACGGTCGCGGTCGAGGCCATCGAGCCGGACGCCGATGGGGTGCCGGTCGTTGCGGTGGCGGCCGAGTCGTCGCGTCCGCGTCGGGCGACCGGTCGACTCCCGCAGTCGGCCCGATCGCCTCGACCGGCCCGCACGGCCGAGGAGCTGCTGATCGAGGCCCGGGAAGCGACCGCCGGTTGGGCGGTCGCGGAGCTGACGGCCGAGGGCATCCGCAAGGCGGTGCGCACGTCCCCGGCGAAGGCCCGGGTCCTGCGCGAGACGCTCCGCGCCGAACGCGCTCCGGTCGCCCCTGAGCCGCTGCCGGTGGTGACGGTATGAGGCGCCGGCCGCGGGTGCTGGACCTGTTCTGCGGTGCGGGTGGTGCGGGGATGGGGTATTGGCGGGCGGGGTTCGAGGTCGTCGGGGTCGACATCGTGCCCCGGCCCTCGTACCCGTTCGCCTTCATCGAGGGTGACGCGCTCGATGCCATGCGGGAGATGTGCCAGGACTTCCACCTGGTGCATTCCTCCCCGCCGTGCCAGTCGCAGTGCACTCTGACCAAGGGCACCAACAAAGGCCGCCGGTACGTCGACCTGATTCCGCAGGTGCGCGAACTGGGCCAGTGGTTCGGCGTGCCGTGGGTCATCGAGAACGTCAACGGCGCCGGGATCCGCAAGGACCTCACCCTGTGCGGCGAGATGTTCGGGCTGGGTGTGATCCGGCACCGGCACTTCGAACTCGGCTGGCTCGACGAAGTCGTCCAGCCGCCGCACCGCCCGCACCGCGGCCCCGTTCGCGGCTGGCGGCACGGCGTGTGGCGGGACGGCCCGTACATCGCCGCCTACGGCAAAGGCGGCGGCAAGGGCAACGTCGCGGAGATGCAGCAGGCCATGGACATCACATGGACCGCCGACCATCACGAACTCACCGAAGCGATCCCGCCCGCCTACACCCGCCACATCGCCCAGCAGTACATCGGCGGCGACTGGGCCGCCGCCTACGAGCCCACCGTCACGGTGCGGCTGCGGCAACTCGCCCGCACGACACCGCACCCGGGCGAACTCGCGGCGGTGGCCTGATGACCGCCCGCCGCGACCTGTACGACCCCACCGGCGAACGCCACGGCATCCCCACCTACCCCTGGCGCTGCGCCCCCGACGGCTACGCCACCCGCCGCCAACTCCGCGAGCTCGGGCTTCGGCCCGGCGGCCAGGACGTCACCGCACAGTGCCTGCGCCCGCGCCACCGTCGCGGCCCGCTCACCGCCTACCTGTACCGCATCGACAAGGCCCTACCGGTCCGGCCGATGACCCCGGCCCGCCGGGCGGCACTGGCCACAGCCAACCGCGCCCGGCGCATGTGCCCCGAGTGCGGGCGCGATGCCGGATACGTCATCCCCGCCTCGCTCGGCACCTGCGTGCCCTGCGCCTACCCCGAAGGGGCAACCCATGGAGAACCTGCCTGAGCTGGCCCGTGTGGTGCAGCTCCCCGACGGCACCCACGTCTACATAGACCCCGCCAACCTCCCGGCCGTGCCGCCGTCCTGCGGCGGTCCGCAGGTCGTCCACCAGCACGTGCACCAAGCCCCGCAGGACCGCACGGTGCAGCGCATCGCGCTCGGGTCCGGTGTCGGCGCGGGAGCCGTGGCGGCCGGCGTCTACTTCGGCCCCCTCCTGGTCGGCGTGCTCACTGCCATGGCCGCGAACCTCGCGCTGCTGGCCGTGATCGCCGCCGTCTGCGCCTGGGGCGTCGTCACCGTCGTCAAGAGCGTCGGTGGCGCGGACGGCAAGGCCGCCGCGAAGAACATCGCCAAGTCCCGCCGCCGTCGCGGCTGACGGCTGCCCGATCCGCCCGACATAGCGCGGGCGGTGAGGGGAGCCGGACAGTCCGGCCCCGGACAGGAGTCCCCACCGTGAATCCGAAGCTGATCGCCGCCGAGCTGGCGGCCGCCGTGGACAAGGTCGTAGCCCATCTGAACGGCACCGGGCCCCGGCCGAGCGCCGACGACATCCGCGCCGCGCACCAGGCCCTCGACATGGCGCAGACCGTCGGCGTCACCGCCGCCGACGTGCGCCTGTGCCGGAAGGACATCTGACATGGCCGACCCGAAACTCACCGCCGGCGAGAAGGCCAAGCTCGTGTGGCTCACCGCCCGAATGGCCAAGCGCGGCATCGCGGATGACCGCGTGAGCGGTGGCCGTGTCCACCAGCGGGACCTGGAGCGCAAGTTCGAGCGCGTCCTGGAGCAGGCCCGCAAGCGCGAGGAGCGCGAGAACAAGGGCAAGTAGCTGTGCCCCGGGGCGGTCGACAGCCGCCAAGCATCCCGGCCGCCCCGGGCCCCTGACCACCTTTCGAGCAGCAGGAGAGAACCCAGCATGACCGACACATCTGGCGCCGCGCACCTGCGGCCCGTACCCGACATCGACCGCGACGACGAGACGCCGGCCGGACCGCTGCCGGTCGACAACCCGGACCTGCCGGACCCGAAGGTGAGTATCGAAAAGCGCAAGCCGGTGCTCGCCGGATGGCTCACCAACCGGCGCGACTTCCTGGCCACCGCCCGCCACACGGGCGCGAACCTCGGCTACGCCGCCCTGTTCCACGGCGTCCGCCTTCCCGTCTACGCGGGCCGCCTGGCCCTCATGTCGCCGCGCGGCGCCTGCTGGTTCATCGCCTCCACGAACCGATGGGTGTGGGACCGGGAAGCGGCCCCGCTGCGGGACCACGCGGTGCGGATGGAGGACGTCGAGGAGTACATGCGCCTGGCCCGGCTGCGGTCCAGCCGTATCCGCCTGCGTGGCATCGTGACCCTCGTGGCGGCCGTGTTCGGTGTCGGGTTCGCCCTGTACCTGTACGTCCTGGCCCCCGCGTTCCTGTACGCGTTCGCCGCCGGCGGGGTGCTGCTCCTCGGCATGGGCGGGCAGCAGCCCGACGCGCCCGTCGTCGGCCCCGCGGTGCTCAAGACAGAGGTGCAGAAGCTCACCGGCTCGATCGTGCTCCGCGGGCTGGACTCGATCGGCAACGCCAAGGTGACGGCCGCCATCAAGAAGGGCGGCGACATGAACGGGCTGCACTTCACGAGCGAGATCGTCCGCGACGGGCCCGGCTACCGGGCCGACCTCGATCTGCCCTACGGCGTGACGCCGGAGGACATCATGGAGGCCCGCAAGCCCCTTGCGTCCGGTCTGCGGCGCAAGGTCGGCTGCGTGTGGCCCTCCCCGGACCCAGAGCAGCACGAGGGCAGGCTCGTTCTGTGGGTGGGGGACAAGCCGATGAACGAGACCACGAAACCGGCGTGGCCGCTGCTGAAGTCCGGCACGGTGGACCTGTTCCGGCCGGTGGTGTTCGGCAACGACCAGCGCATGCGGGACGTGTCCGTGACGCTGATGTTCGCCGCGATCGTCGTCGGCTCCATCCCCAGAATGGGCAAGACGTTCCTCATGCGGCTGCTGCTGCTCATCGCCGCACTCGACCCGCGCTCGGAGGTGCACGCGTTCGACTTCAAGGGCACCGGCGACTTCGGCGCCCTCGAGCCGGTGTGCCACCGCTACCGGGCCGGTGAGGAAGACGACGACATCGCCTACGTCGTCGAAGCCCTGCGGGAGCTGAAGGAAGAGCTGCGGCGCCGGGCGAAGGTCATCAAGTCCCTGCCGCGCACCCGCTGCCCGGAATCCAAGGTCACCCCCGCACTGGCCGGTGACAAGAGCTTGGGTCTGCATCCGATCGTGGTCGGGTTCGACGAGTGCCAGGTGCCGTTCGAGCACGAGGAGCACGGCAAGGAGATCGAGGCGATCTGCACCGACCTGGTCAAGCGCGGCCCCGCGCTCGGCATCGTGACCATGTTCGGCACCCAGCGCCCCGACGCCAAGTCCCTCCCGACCGGCATCTCCGCGAACGCGGTCCTGCGGTTCTGCCTCAAGGTCATGGGACAGCCCGCCAACGACATGGTCCTGGGCACCTCGATGTACAAGTCCGGCTACCGGGCCACCATGTTCTCCCGGTCCGACCGGGGGATCTGCTGGATGGCCGGTGAGGGCGACGACCCGCGCATCGTCGCGAGCGCGTTCGTGGACGCGGTCGCTGCAGAGCGCATCGTCGCCCGCGCCCGTCAGGCCCGCGAGGAGTACGGCAATGTCACCGGCCACGCCATCGGCCAGGGCCCGGAGAAGACGAACGGCTCCGACATCCTCGCCGACGTCCTCGACGTGATCGCGGACGGGGAGAAGGCCGTGTGGTGCGAGCGCATCGCCGCCCGGCTCGCCTCCCACACCCCGGAGACATACGGCGGGTGGGAGGGCGAGAACGTGACCGCCGCGCTCAAGCCGTGGGGCATCAAGCCCGGCCAGGTGTGGGGCCAGACCGACGACGGTGAGGGCGCCAACCGGCGCGGCATCAAGCACGCCGACGTCGTCGCCGCCATCACTCGCCGTAACGCCGATCGGGCCGCCGCCTAGCCCGAGCAGCGCTGCTAGACCTAGCACCCGCGCCTGCTAGGTCTAGCACCCCCGCTAGCAACCCATAAGCCCTGTGATCAGGCAACTAGCGTCTAGCGGCCCACCTGCGAAAACCCCCGGAAACCGCCCCTGGAAGGGATGTGAGCCCCCGTGGCTCTCGCTAGCCTCGCCGTCCTGCTGATCCTCGCCGGTTACGCAGCGTTGTGCGCGATCAGCCCGTTCGCCCCCTGCCGCACCTGCGCCGGCACCGGCATCCGCACCATCCGCAAGACCGTCAAGCCCTGCCGCCGCTGCCGCGGCCAGCGCTACCGGCTGCGCATCGGCCGCCGCCTGCTCAACACCGGCCGCACCATCCAGCGCGCCGGCACCCGACCCCACCGACCCACCATCCGCCCCTGACCCGGAAGGGAGGCCACGGCATGGCCGTGACCGTCTCGCTCGTCCTGCTCTTCGGCCTGGTGCTCTTCTTCCTGCTCCGCTCCCACAGCCTCAGCGCCGGAGCCGCGTTCACCGCCGCCGGGTTCGGCTTCTTCCTCGCCTCCACCGGCGCCGCCGAACCCATCAACCAGCTCGCCAACGCCGTCATCAACGCCATCCCCGCCCTATAGGAGTCGCTCCCGCGCCTACAGCGTCGCCGCCGCACCTCCCCCGACCCGTGGGCCCCGGCGGCACAGCAACGAACCGCCCTCCTGACAAGCCGAGAGCGGCCCCCATCCGACCAAGAACCGGGGCCGCTCTCGTCTGCCAGCACCTCTACAGAACTGGAGACATCCAGCATGACCCACACCCTCCCCGTCCGGCGAGTTGCAGCATGAGCGAGCACCTGAATACCGCGCTCGGACTGGCCGCCTCCCGGATCCCGGTCCTTCCCCTGCGAGCGGGAAAGGTCCCGTTCGGCAACTGCCGCCGCTGCGCGGACAACGCCTGTGGCGGCCGGCCCAACATGAAGAGCGCCGGACCGTGCACCTGCCCCGGCCCCTGCCACGGCTGGGCCGCCGCAACCACCGACCCGGACGTCGTCACCTCCGGTGTCTGGCGGCGCGCGTGGATGCGTGCGAGCGCGGTCGCCTACCACCCCGGCGGGGCCGGACTCACCGTCGTGGACCTGGACAACACCGCCGCGATCACGTGGGCACGCGAGAACCTGCCGCCCACACAGACCGTGTCCACCACCCGGGGCGAGCACTGGCTCTACCTCGGTGCGATGCAGTCCGCCAACGCGGTCCGTCCCGGGGTCGACATCAAGTCCACCATGGCCTATGCACGGTGGCTCGGTTTCGGCACCGGCACCATGACGACCCTGCCCGACGCCGTCCGTGCCCTGGCCGTGAAGATTCCCTCCACGGTCCGGCCGGCACCGTCCGCCATCGGCTCGGCTGCGCCGGTCGGGGGTGGGGAGTGCCGTCACCGCACGCCCGTGTACCTGGAGCGTGGCATCTGCATGGCGGAGCAGCGCATCACCGAGGCCCGCACCGCGGTTCACGCCACCGTGTACCGCACGTTCCTCGCCGTGCTGTCCGTCCACGGCCGGTGCGGCTGCCTGACCGACACCCACGTCGCCCGACTGTTCACCGCCGCGCAGGCCAAGGGCGAAACCGCGCGGCACTGCACCGACGCGTGGACCAACGCCCGCACCGCCCTGGGGATGTGAGCCATGTCCGACGATGAAAAGACCCCGGCCCGCGAGATCATCACCGACTACGCGCAGCAGCATTTCCGGTACTTCCGCACCGCCGACGGCACCGTCTACGCGCAGAAGAACGGCCACCCCGTGGCCCGGCCGATCCGATCTCAGGGCACGACGGGCAGCCACCGGCAGGAACTCATGGTCGGCCTCTTCCGCGACGGGGTCGGCGTGTTCAACGGCACCGCGCTCAAGGAAGCGCTGGACCTCATCGAGGCACTGGCGTTGACCGAGGAGACCCAGCCGGTCCACATCCGTGTGGCTCCGGGGTTCGACGGGGCGACGTGGCTGGACCTGGGGCGCAGGGATGGTCAGTCCGTCCGCATCCACCCGACCGGGTGGGAGGTCGCTGTTCCGGACCCGCGTGAGGTGTGCTGGCGACGCACCCAGCTCACCGGGGAACTGCCCCTGCCGGTGAAGGACACCGACGGCAAGGGCATCGACCTCCTGCTGAGGCTGACCAACTTCGCCAACGCGGAGACCGAGTGCCTGGCCATCGCCTGGCTCATCGGCTGCCTCGGACCGTCCGCCCCCGTCCCCGCCCCGTTCCTCACCGGCCCCCAGGGCGCGGGCAAATCCACCGCCGGGCGAATGCTCGTGCGCATCATCGAGGGCATGAGCAGCGACCTGCGCCGCGCCCCGAAGGACGAGGAAAACCTGACCGCGGCCGTCGCCGCCGGGTGGGTCACGGCACTGGACAACCTCTCCCACATGACCCCGGACCTGTCCGACGCCATGTGCTGCATCGTCACCGGCGCCGAGAACGTCAAGCGCGCCCTGTTCACCGACGGGGACGTCTTCCGCGCCCGCTACCGGCGCCCGGTGCTGCTGACCGGCATCGACGTGGGCGTGATCCGGCCCGACCTCGCCGAACGCCTCCTTCCGCTGCGCCTGGAGCGCCCCCGCGTCCGGCGGACCGAGGCGGAACTGTGGGCGGAGTACGCGGAGGTGCTGCCCGTCATCCTCGGCTCGCTCCTGGACCTGACCGTGATAGTGCGGGCCGCCACGGCGGAGACGCCCACCGACCTGCGGATGGCCGACTTCGCCCACCTGTGCGCGCAACTCGACACGGCGACCGCCCTCGGGGCGCTCAACTCCTACCGGGCCAGCCTGGACGACCTGAACGACGACGTCATCGAGGGCGATCTCCTCGCGCAGACCGTCCTCAGGCATGCCGACACCATCGAGCCGGGCGCGGCTCAGCGGATGACTTCCACCGAGTGGCTGCACTGCCTCAGTCGCCTCTACAGCGGTGACGAGCTGCGCCTCCTGCCCAAAGGCTGGCCGACCACGGGCAAAGTCCTCTCCGACCGTCTCAAGCGCCTCCAGCCGACGCTTGCCGCACGCGGTGTTCTCATCGACTCCGGCCGCACGAGCGAGGGTCGCTATCTCGAAATGACTCGGCCGTCTGCCCCGCCCTCACACGAGGAGAAGCGGATGTTCTGACCCGCGATCCGAACGCTCGCCCGGACAGGCAAGAGGAGCACCACCGGCCAGGCGTGCTCCTCTTGCTGTTCGGCGGAACGCCGGCCGATGGTCGCGCCGCGAAGCGGCTCCGCATTCACTCCTTGAGCCGCGCACCACCACAACAGACACCCCCTCTTTTGTCCTAAGAGGGAAGACGCTGCGTCATCTGCGTCATGCAGGCCGAAAAGCAGCCCCTGACCTGCGACTACAACCATGACGCAGACGGCAGCGCCTGCGTCATCCTGCGTCATCTGCGTCACCCGATGACGCAGCCCATGACGCACCCCCTCTCCGCTGCGTCGCACAAACCCCCAGGTCAGAAGACCACATGACGCTGATGACGCAATGACGCAGAAATCCGCACTTACGACAGGCAGAGCCAGTCAGCCTCCCGAGGAGTCGCACCGTGGCCCCGAAACGCACTCCGGAGACCGACCCGCAGACCACCCTGCGCGCTGGCCTCCCAGACCGCTACCTCACCCCCGATGACGTCGCTGACCTATTCGGCGTGCCGCTCGAGACCGTCTACCAGTGGCGCAAGAAACGCACCGGCCCGCCCGGCTTCCGCGTGGGCAAGCACCTCCGCTACGACCCCGCCGCTGTCCGTGCCTGGACCACGGAACGCATGGCAGCAGACGCCGCCTGACAGCAAGCACACGAGACCACCGCACGAGTGGGCGGGCCACGATGTGGCCCGCCCACTCGTGCTTCGAGGAGGGCTACGAGCCAATGGCCGGCCACATTCAAGATCGCTGGTTCAAGACCGAGACCAACACCGCCGGCAAGCCGGTCCGCGTCAAGACCGACCGCCACGGCACGGGCATGCGCTACCGGGCCCGGTACATCGGCCCCGACGGCACCGAGAAGTCAAAGAGCTTCCCCGACCGTCAGAAGCGACTCGCTGAGCAGTGGCTCACCGATATCGCGTCGGACATGTCGCGCGGCCAGTACATCGACCCGCGCGCCGCCCGGATCACCTTCAAGGGCTACGCCGAGAAGTGGCTCAAGGCCCATAGCGCGGACGTGTCCAGCCAGATCGTCACCGAACAACGGTTGCGCCTACACGCGTTCCCGGTCGTCGGTACGCGACCGCTGGACTCATTCCGCCCCGAGCACATTCGCGATCTCGTGAGCGCGTTGGAGGCCAACCCGGCAGTCAGCGGCGCGTACGCCCGCAACATTTACGGTGACGTTCGAGCCGTGCTGAGCGCGGCCGTGGACGATGGCCTGTTGCCTCGCAACCCGTGCTCCGCCAAGTCCGTCCGTCCGCCGACGGCAGAGCGCCGGCGCGTTGTGCCGTGGCTGCCGACGCAAGTGCACGCCGTCCGCGCGGCACTCCCCGAGCGGTACCGGACCATGGTGGACACGGGCGCGGGGTGCGGACTCCGACAGGGCGAGATCGTGGGACTCGCTGAGGACGCGCTCGACTTCGAGAGCGGCATCCTGCACGTCGTCCGGCAGGTCAAGCTCATCCGGGGCAAGGCCGTGTTCGCCCCGCCGAAGTGCAACAAGGAACGGGACGTACCGTTGCCGTCGTCGGTGGCTGAGGCCCTGCGCGCCCACATCGACGAGTGCAAGCCTGTTGAGATCACGCTGCCGTGGAGGAAGCCGGACGGCCCGAAGGTGTCGGCCCGCCTACTCTTCACGAACACAGCGGGCGGGGTCGTGTGGCGCAGCAACTTCAACATCCAGGAGTGGAAGCCCGCACTGGCGGTCGCTGGCCTCATCCCGGACGCTGGCCCGGACGGCAAGTACGAGTCGGCGCGCGAACACGGCATGCACGCACTGAGGCACTTCTACGCGTCTGTTCTGCTGGACGCCGGCGAGAGCATCAAGGCAGTGAGCCAGTACCTGGGGCACACCGACCCGGCGCTGACGCTGCGGGTATACGCGCACCTCATGCCGTCGAGTCAGGAACGCACCCGCAAGGCAGTCGACTCTGTGCTGACCTCAACGCCGGAAAATCGGTGACCGTTTGGAGTATTGGTCCCTAACCTGCCTCCATGGGAGTAGTCAGAACATGCGGTTGGTGCAACGACCGATGCAACATGAAGAACGTGCACACTGCTGAGGTCGGCACCGCCGGACGCGGTGAGTTCAAGCGCGTCGACATGGTCTTCCGATGCGACGGCTGTGGTCATCTCAGCATCGCAACCGGCCGACAGGAACTCGTGCCATTCAGCTCCAGCGGCGGCACCCGCCTGGTAGTTGACGGCCCAAGCACGTGGTTCCCCCGCCAGGTCGGTAAGCGCGTGTATGAGGACGTCCCACCGACTATCGCCAGCATGGCCAATGAGGCGCACCAGTGCCTGTCCATCGAAGCCAACAGAGCAGCCGTGGCCTTGGCCCGAGCCGTCGTGGAAGCTACAGCCAAGGAACGCGGGATCACTACCGGCACCCTCGAAAAGAAGATCGACAAACTGTTCGAGGAACAACTCATCCGGGAGTACGTCAAGGACGCGGCCCATGAAGTCCGGTTCGGAGGCAACGAAGTCGCTCACGGCGATCTCGTTGCTGAGCCGATGGACAACGTCACCGCAGCCGAGATCCTTGGTCTGATGGACGAGATCCTTGACGAGGTATTCCAGTCCCCTGCGAGGGTAAGGCGTCGCAAAGCACAGCGACTTGAGCGCGAGCGACGGCTCAAAGAGGGTGGCCATGCCACCTCTGATGAGACGCCGCAAGAGCCGCCCGCTGGTGACGTCGTAAGCGTCTCCAAAGAACCCCCGTTCTGATCGCCACGGCCCACAGACGGCCCAACGACCCGGGATACCCCCTACCGCCGCCAAATACGCAGGTGGGAGGCCTCTTCTCGTCCGGTGCATGCCGGTTCTCCGGGCTTGGGCATGGTGCTACCAGTGTCGCAGACGGAATCCCGTGGCCTGCGGGCCTCGATTCCCGAAGTGGGCGTCAGTGGTCGATGGCCGTCATCGCTGGTCACGTCCACCCATCCCTGAGATCGGCCGTCCGCCTGCCCTGAGCCGGCAGCGCCGGACGCCACGTGCATTTTCTCGCCCTCTTGGCTTCCGGGCATCTCTGCGAGGATGTTCGTATGGACGTGCGAAGCAGGAACAAGGTGAGCCTGTCCGGCCGGGCCGGCGCTCCCGTGGTGATGCTGGCACATGGGTTCGGATGCGATCAGAACATGTGGCGTCTGGTGGCACCGACGCTGGAGCGGGACTTCGCCGTGGTGCTGTTCGACCACGTGGGCGCGGGCCGCTCGGATCTGTCGGCGTGGAGCGAGGAGCGGTACTCCAGCATGGACGGCTACGCGGAGGACGTGCTGGAGATCTGCCGCGAGCTGGATCTGGGGCCGGTGACCTTCGTGGGACACTCGGTGAGCGCGATGATGGGCGTGCTGGCCGCCGTCCGGCGGCCCGAGTACTTCGCCGGCCTGGTGCTTCTCGCACCCTCCCCCTGCTTCATCGACGACCCGGCCGCCGGCTACCGGGGCGGGTTCAGCACCGATGACATCGACGAGCTTCTGCAGTCGCTGGACGCGAACTATCTGGGCTGGTCGGGAGCGATGGCTCCGGTGATCATGGGCAATCCGGAGCGGCCGGAGCTGGGTGCGGAGCTGACCAACAGCTTCTGCGCCACCGATCCGGAGATCGCCCGGGTCTTCGCCCGCGTCACGTTCCTGTCCGACAACCGGAGCGACCTGGCCCAGGTGAAGGTGCCCACCTTGGTCGCCCAGTGTTCCGACGACGCCATCGCACCACCGGAGGTCGGCGACTTCGTCCACGCCCAGATCCGGGACAGCCGCCTGGTCACCCTGAACGCCACCGGGCACTGCCCCCAGCTCAGCGCCCCCGAGGAGACCGCCGAGGCGATCGCCGCGTTCGCCGGGGCGCTGCGGTGATGCGCCGGGCGACGGAGGACCAGACCGACGAGGACCCGGGCAGGGATCCCGGTCCAGAGCAGCGTTCCGACGACGAGCAGACGTTCTCCGCGCTGCTGGAGGACAGTGCCGAGGACCTTTACGAGAACGCCCCGTGCGGATACCTGTCCACGCTGCTGGACGGCCAGATCGTCAAGGTCAACACAACCCTGCTGAACTGGCTGGGCTACGAGCGCGGCGACCTGGTGGGCCACAAGCGGTTCTCCGACCTGCTCACAGTCGGCGGGCGTCTATATCACGAGACGCACTTCGCGCCGCTGCTGCGCATGCAGGGCGAGGCCAGCGGCATCGCCCTGGAGCTGAAGGCGGCCGACGGCGGCCGGCTGCCGGTCCTGGTGACCTCGACCGTCAAGACCGGCAGCGACGCCAGGCCGTTGCTGATCCGCACCACCGTCTTCGACGCCCGCGACCGCCGCGCCTACGAGCAGGAACTGCTGCGCGCCCGCCAGGAGTCCGAGCGCGAACGCGCACGCCTCCAGCAGCTGACCGCCACACTGCAGGCGACGCTGCTGCCGCCGACACTGACGAACGTGCCGGGCCTGGACGTGTCCGCGCACTACCACGTCGCCTCCGTCGACGAGGTCGGCGGCGACTTCTACGACCTGTTCCCCCTTGCCGGCGGCAGCTGGGGACTTTTCCTGGGCGACGTGTGCGGCAAGGGCGCAGAGGCGGCGGCCGTCACCTCACTGGCCCGATACACCCTGCGCGCCGCCGCGGTCTACGACCCCGACCCGGTCGCCGTGCTGAGCAACCTCAACACCGTCCTCAACCACGAGTACGACGGCACCGATCCACGGTTCTGCACCGTCATCTTCGGTCTGCTCACCCCGGACAGCGACGGCGGCTTCCGCATCACGCTGGCCAGCGGCGGACATCCCCCCGCGCTGGTGATGCGCACCGACGGCACCGCCGACTATCTGCCCACCCCCGGCGGACAGCTCATCGGCGTACTCCCCGACGTCCACATCGCCACCACCACTTTCCGCCTCGATCCCGGCGACACCCTTCTTCTCCACACCGACGGGCTCACCGAAGCCCACACCGCGATCCGCGGCGACCGCTACGGCGACGACGCCCTCCTCGACTTCGGCCGCGCCCTCGCCCCCACCACGGCCCTGCGCACCATCACAGCCATCCGCGATCTCCTCGACACCCTCGGCACCGGGGTGGACGACGACACCGCCCTCCTGGCCGTGAGCGTGCCCGGCCCCGACGGTGAAGAGCAACAGTGACCCGCACGAGCGTGACCACGCACAACACACCCGCCGGCCCGGTCGTCGAAGTGGCCGGCGAACTCGACCACCACAGCGCTCCCGAGATCCGCGGGCTCCTCCCCCACCTGGCCATCGCTGAAGGCCAGAAGTTCGTCGTCGACCTCGGCGGCCTCAGGTTCTGCGACTCCAGTGGCATCACCGTTCTGCTCGCCGCCCGGCAACCACGCCCTCGCCTCGCACGCCACCATCGCCCTGGCGGCCGTCCCCGAGTCCGTCAGCAGGGTTTTCCGCATCGTCGGCCTGGAGCAGGTCTTCCCCACCCACCCCACCGCCGAGGCAGGCGAAGCCGCCTGGGGCCTCCGACCGCTGATCCGCGGCACGCGGCAGCCGAAGCTGCCGCCTCCGACCTCCTCGGCCTCCTCCGCGCGTCGCCCCCGCGCGGGTCGTCTCCCACGTCTCCCCCACAGGGTGCTGCCCCGCGCCCTGCCCGAGAAGCACCTCGAGCCCGTCTTCGTCGTGACATCACACCGCCCAGACCGCACGTCGACGAACGCGTTGCTGCCTGGGGGCGGTGCTCGCGCCGGACTCGTCAGCGCGCTGGGTCCAAGCGCGAGAAGCGCTGGCGCCCGACCTGCCACCACCGTCCGGCCATGCCGGGCGTCAGCGCGCCGCGGGTCCATGTCCCGCGGACCGTGATCTCCTCGTCGCGGTGGTGCCCGCGCGTGGTGTACGCGACCTGCTCGCCGTCCAGGACGTACCGCGCGGTGTGCAGGCCGCGCAGACTGTTGTCCTTGCGCAGCCAACCCGCCACTGCTGCGACATCCGTGGACTGCGGTGCGGGCCGTACGAGCACGTCCAGAACCGTGCCGACCGCATAGGGACGGAACACCTGCGTATCCGCCGCGAAAATCCCGTTCAGCGGCGGTGCCCCGCGGCGTCGTCCTCGACCCGCCACAACCGTCCCCCCATCAGAGATACGCACCATCAGAGAAACGGAAGAGGGCTCGTTGCCCTGTGGACAACAAGCCCTCCTCAAGAAAAGCAGGTCAGCCGGGTCCTACAAAAACGACCAGCAGCAGCCACACCACCGGTGCCGTCGGCAGCAGCGAGTCCAAGCGGTCCATGATGCCGCCGTGGCCGGGGAGCAGCGTGCCCATGTCCTTGATGCCGAGGTCGCGCTTGATCATCGACTCGCCCAGGTCGCCGAGCGTGGCGCTGACGGCTACCGCGAGGCCGAGCAGCAGGCCCTGCCACCAGGTGCCGTCGTCGATCAGGAACTGCATGCACAGCGCGCCCGCCGCCATCGCGAACGACACGGCCCCGAGCAGGCCTTCGCGGGTCTTGCCGGGGCTGATGCGCGGCGCGAGCTTGTGCTTGCCGAAGCGCCAGCCCACCGCGTACGCCCCGGTGTCGCTGACAACGGTGAGCAGCAGGAAGGTGATCACCCGCTCGGGGCCGTCGTCGGCCGCCAGCATCAGTGCGACGAACGTCGCCAGGAAGGGAACGTAGAACGCGGCGAAGACGCCGGCCGTGACGTCCTTGAGATACCCCTCCGGCGGCTCGGTCATCCGCCAGACCAGGACCGCGAGCGCCGTGAGCGCCATCGCGACCCAGGCCCCCTCGGTCCCCCGGACGTAGCCGGCCACGACCATTGCCGCGCCACCCACGGCGAGCGGCACGATCGGGGCCTTGATCTGCTTGCGTTCCTCGAGCCGGGAGGTCAGCTCCCACAGACCGACGACGACGGCGACCGCGATCACACCGACGAAGACGGCCTTGACGAAGAAGAGAGAGGCGACGATCACCGCGCCGAGTCCGACACCGACCCCTATCGCCGCGCGCAGGTCCCGGCCGGCCCGCTTCTTCTGCGGATACTCCGGTCCCGGCTGCGGGGTGGGATCGCCCGACGGCGGCGGGGTGGGCATGGGCTCCTGCGGCATCTCGTCGCGGAACAGGGGGCCGCTCAGCCGAGCAGCCCCCCGGTCACGGTCCTCGTGGTCCTCGCCGCCGTCACGGCCCTCGGCGTCTCCACCTGCGGCGGGAAAGTCCGGAACGATGGGCATGGACTGCGCCTCTGATGTATACCGTGCGTCGTGCCCATCGTATGCGGGACCCGCCGAGAGGGGCCCCTGCTCGGGCGGTGGCCATGCTCCGGCGTATCCAGCGCCGTGCGAGGCCCCCCAGGAAGAGTCGTTCATCAGACCTCGAGCAGCTCGGCTTCCTTGTGCTTGAGCAGCTCGTCCACCTGCGCGACATACTTCGCGGTGGTGTCGTCGAGCTCCTTCTCCGCGCGGCGGCCCTCGTCCTCGCCGACCTCGCCGTCCTTGATCAGCTTGTCGATGGTCTCCTTGGCCTTGCGGCGTACGGAGCGGATCGAGATCTTGGCGTCCTCGGCCTTGGTCTTGGCGACCTTGATGTACTCCTTGCGGCGGTCCTGGGTGAGCTCGGGGAACACCACCCGGATGATGTTGCCGTCGTTGCTCGGGTTGACGCCGAGGTCGGAGTCGCGGATCGCCTGCTCGATGTTGCGCAGCGCGGTCTTGTCGAAGGGCGTCACCACGGCCATCCGCGGCTCGGGAACCGAGAACGAGGCCAGCTGGTTGATCGGGGTCAGTGCACCGTAGTAGTCCGCCACGATCTTGTTGAACATCGCCGGGTGCGCACGTCCCGTGCGGATCGCGGCGAAGTCATCCTTGGCGACCAGGACGGCCTTCTCCATCTTCTCCTCGGCCTCGAGGAGGGTCTCTTCGATCACCACTTGCTCCTGCGTGTCTTGAGGTAGGCCCGGCTCGTAACCACTGGGCCGGCGGAACCTGCGTCGCGTGTTGCCTGCACGGTGTCCGACCGGCAGGACTTTGTCCATCCCTCGAAGGGCGTCCCGGTTTCAGGCCCGAGTGCCCCGGTCGCTCACGAGCGTGCCGATCTTCTCACCCTTGACGGCCCGGGCGATATTGCCTTCGGTGAGGAGTTCGAAGACGAGGATCGGCAGGGCGTTGTCGCGGCAGAGCGTGATCGCGGTGGCGTCGGCAACCTTGAGATTGCGCGAGAGCACCTCGCCGTACTCCAGCGCGTCGAACTTCACCGCGTCCGGGTTGGCCTTGGGGTCGGAGTCGTACACCCCGTCGACGCCGTTCTTGCCCATGAGCAACGCCTCGGCGTCGATCTCGAGGGCCCGCTGGGCGGCAGTGGTGTCGGTGGAGAAGTACGGCATGCCCATGCCCGCGCCGAAGATGACGACGCGGCCCTTCTCCAGGTGGCGCACGGCGCGCAGCGGAATGTACGGCTCCGCGACCTGGCCCATGGTGATGGCCGTCTGGACACGCGAGTCGATGCCCTCCTTCTCCAGGAAGTCCTGGAGAGCGAGGCAGTTCATGACCGTACCGAGCATGCCCATGTAGTCGGAGCGGGCCCGGTCCATGCCACGCTGCTGGAGTTCGGCGCCGCGGAAGAAGTTACCGCCGCCGATGACAACCGCGATCTCTGCCCCGTCGCGTACGACCGCGGCGATCTCGCGGGCAATGGCGTGTACGACGTCGGGGTCGACGCCGAGGCCTCCGCCACCGGCGAACGCCTCACCGGACAGCTTCAGCATGAAGCGTCCGGCTTTCTTGCCGTGGTTGTCGTCGCCCTGTGCGGCGCCCTGATTCATGGGGTTCTCCTCGTGCACATACGAAGAAGGCCATTGCCAGTGGGTCCTTGCGGTTTCCCGTACGGCAATGGCCTCCTCGTCAGATCTGCGGTCGCCCGGCGCGAACGTGGACGACTGCTTCAGACCCTACCGGGGTCCGGTGTCCGCGTCGTACGGACTCAGATGCCGACCTTGATGCGCGCGAAGCGCTTCAGGGTGACGCCGGCCTCGTCCAGAATCTGCTGAACGGACTTCTTGTTGTCGAGCGCGTACGGCTGGCCGAGGAGGGTTGCCTCCTTGAAGAAGCCGTTGACGCGACCCTCGACGATCTTCGGGAGAGCGGCCTCGGGCTTGCCCTCGGCGCGCGTGGTCTCCTCGGCGACACGACGCTCGGCCTCGACGACCTCGGCCGGAACGTCCTCGCGGGAGAGGTACTTCGGCGCGAAGGCCGCGATGTGCTGCGCGACGCCCTTGGCGACCTCGGCGTTCTCCTTGTCGAGCTCGACGAGGACACCGATCTGCGGGGGCAGGTCGGGCATGGTGCGGTGCATGTACGCGGCGACGTAGCCACCGGTGAACTGCGCGAAGCGGTCCAGGACGATCTTCTCGCCGAGGTTGGCGTTGGCCTCGTCGACGTACGCCTGGACGGTCTTGCCGGCCTCGATCTCGGAGGCGAGCAGGGCCTCGATGTCGGCGGGGGACGTCTTGGCCACGTGCGTGGCCAGGGCGTTGGCAACGGCCTGGAACTTGTCACCCTTGGCGACGAAGTCCGTCTCACACTTCAGCTCGACGACGACACCGGAGGTCTTGTCGTCGGCGATCAGGGAGACCACGGCGCCGTTCTCGGCGGAGCGGCCCTCGCGCTTGGCGACGCCCTTCTGGCCCTTGATGCGCAGAGCCTCGACGGCCTTGTCGACGTTGCCGTCGGCCTCGTCCAGCGCCTTCTTGCAGTCCATCATGCCGGCGCCGGTGAGCTCGCGGAGCTTCTTGACGTCAGCGGCGGTGTAGTTCGCCATGTCCTTGAATCTCTCTCGAAGTCGAAAGTCGAAGATCTACGGGTGAGCGGCGGGGGCGGCGCTTGTGGCACCGTCCCCCGCCGTCAGCAACCGAACCTGTGAGGTCAGGCCTGCTCTGCTTCCGCGGCCGGCTTCTCGGCCTCGGCGGCGGCGGGAGCCTCGGCGGACTCCTCGGCGACCGGAGCCTCGGCGGCGGCCTCGGCCGGCTTGGCCTCGGCAGCGTCCTCGGAGTCCGCCTTCTTCTCGCCCTCGAGGAGGTCACGCTCCCACTCGGCGAGGGGCTCGCCGGCGGCCTTCTCGCCCGGCTTGGAGTCACCGGTGGCAACGCCGGAACGGGCGATGAGGCCCTCGGCGACGGCGTCGGCGATCACACGGGTGAGCAGGGTGACGGAGCGGATGGCGTCGTCGTTGCCCGGGATCTTGTAGTCGACCTCGTCGGGGTCACAGTTGGTGTCGAGGATCGCGACGACCGGGATGTGGAGCTTGCGCGCCTCACCGACGGCGATGTGCTCCTTCTTGGTGTCGACGATCCAGACGGCGCTCGGCACCTTCTGCATCTCGCGGATACCACCGAGGGTCTTCTCCAGCTTGGCCTTCTCGCGGGAGAGGACCAGGAGCTCCTTCTTGGTGAGACCGGAGGCGGCGACGTCCTCGAAGTCGATCTGCTCGAGCTCCTTGAGGCGCTGCAGACGCTTGTAGACGGTGGAGAAGTTGGTGAGCATGCCGCCCAGCCAACGCTGGTTGACGTACGGCATACCAACGCGCGTCGCCTGCTCGGCGATGGCCTCCTGGGCCTGCTTCTTGGTGCCGACGAACATGATGGAGCCGCCGTGCGCGACGGTCTCCTTGACGAACTCGTAGGCGCGGTCGATGTACGACAGCGACTGGAGCAGGTCGATGATGTAGATGCCGTTGCGCTCCGTGAAGATGAATCGCTTCATCTTCGGGTTCCAACGACGGGTCTGGTGACCGAAGTGGACGCCGCTCTCCAGCAGCTCCCGCATCGTGACGACGGCCATGGCCGTATCTCCTTGTTTTTCTCGGTTATGTCCTGACGCCCCGATACGCGCCGTGCCACAAGGGACCGAGGAGCGCGGCCACCGACCGCGGAGGGTGTGGTGGCGGGGCGTGCGAAGTCGACCCGGTGACCCGGATCGCCAGAAGAAGTGTACGGGACCCGTGACGTGCCGGGTGACGGCGCTGTCCACAACCGGCCGGTTGTCCACAGATCCCGACCATGATCAGCGGGAGGGTCCTCGTTCTCGGGAGCGTTCCGCCCATGAACTGTGTGTTTTCCGCGTCCGCGGTCCGCCGGTGGTCCGCCCTCGTCCTGCTCGTCGTTCTGCCCACAGCGGCCATGCCCTCGGCGGCACCGCCCGCCCCCAGCGGTGCCACGGCGACACCGCGGGCACGGGTCTTGGGCGGCGCGGCCGGTCCCGCTCCGAGGGAGGCCGGTCCCGCGTCGCACACGCCAGATCTCACGCCACGTGCGGGCGGTCCCGTGCCGTGTGCGGGCGGCGCGCTCGTCGGGACGGCCGCCGTGAGGCCGCCCGAGCATCCCAAAGCCGGCCCGCACCTCTGCGCCCCTGTCCGGCCTGTCCAGGCGCCATGGCCCCACCGGGACGCGACGCGTGCCGACGGGAGCACGCCCCCGGGCACAGTCACGTCTGGTGACGCTCCCGCGGCGCCTGCCGAGAGACGTGCGCCCACGGGCCCGGACGCGGCGCACAGGGAGGACGGTGACCGTGGCGCGGGGCGGAGCTGGCCGGTCGGGCGGCCGAGGCCATTGGTGGTGCGGGGGTGGCAGCCGCCGGACACTCCGTACGGACCGGGGCACCGCGGGGTGGACTTGGCCGCGCCGCGCGGTACGCCGGTGCGGGCCGCGGCGTCCGGCACGGTGTCCTTCGCCGGGCTCGTCGCCGGCCGGGGCGTGCTCGTGATCAGTCTCACCGGTACGGGTGATCCGCCGCTGCGCACGACGTACGAACCGGTCCGCCCGGTCGTCGACGAGGGCACGGAAGTGAGCACCGGCCAGGTCGTCGCCACCGTCGAGCCGGCGGCCTCACACTGCTCGGACTGTCTGCACTGGGGGCTGCGTCGCGGCACGGCGTATCTGGACCCGCTGTCGCTACTGCCGTCCTGGATGCTGCGCCGCGCTCCGTCCCGACTCCTGCCGGTGTTCGGCATCCCCCTCCCCTCAGCGGGGCCGGCACCGGCAGGGCGAGCCGCTGTCGCCGGTGTCCCGGACACACTCCACGCGGGGCTCCTGGCGACTGTCTGCATCGCGGCGTACCGCGTCCTGCGCCGTCGGCCCCGGGGCGGGGCGGCCGTCAGCCCCGTACGCCTCGCAGCACCATGGCGACGGCCGCCTCCGCGATGGCGTCCGGCTCCTCGGCCGCACCGAGCTCGATGCGGCGGACCGCGGCGTCCACAACGCCCTGCAGCAACATCGCCGCCAGCCGCGGCTCGGCCTGGCCCAGTTCGCCCAGGGCTTCGACGATCATCGCAATCAGTCCGCCGTGCGCGGCCCGGATCTTCTCCCGGGCTCCGGCATCCAGCTCGCTCGCGGAGATCGCGACGACGGCCCGGTGCCGCCGGTCGCCGACCAGCTCGAGCTGCCTGCGCACATACGCCTCGACCTGGCCCTCCGGTGTCTCCGCACGCCCCATGGCGGCCTCGACCTCGGCCGCCCAGACGGGGAAGTCCACCGCGCAGAGCTCTTCGACGACCGCCGCACGCGAGCGGAAGTACTCGTAGACGGAGGACCTCGCCAGGCCGGTGCGCTCGGCGAGAGCGGGGAAGGTCAGCGCCTCCGTACCGCCTTCGGACAGGAGGGAACGCGCGGCGTCCAGCAGGGCGCCTCGCTGCATCGTCCGGTGCTCGGCCACGGAGGCCGCTCGAATCCTGGGCACGCCTCCACTTTACGGATGCGCACCGGGCGAGCCCAGAGTCACCGTCCCACGTCGGCCAGCTTGGCCCGCAGCTGCAGCACCGACTTGGTGTGGATCTGGCTCACCCTGCTCTCCGTGACGCCCAGGACATGGCCGATCTCGGCCAGCGTCAGGCCCTCGTAGTAGTAGAGGGTGACGACGGTCTTCTCGCGGTCGGGCAGGGTGTTGATGGCGCGGGCGAGGAGCCGGCGCAGTTCGCGGTCCTCCGCCACTTCGACCGGGTTGTCGGCGGCGGTGTCCTCCAGCGTGTCCATGAGGCTGAGCCGCTCGCCGCCCTCACCGCCCACATGCAGCAGCTCCTCCAGCGCCACGACATTGGCCAGTGACAACTGGCTGAAAACCGCGTGCAGTTCCTCGACGGAGATGTCCATCTCCGCGGCAACCTCGGTTTCGGAGGGGGTACGTCGCAGTTGCGCCTCGAGCGTGGCGTAGGCGCGCTCGACGGCCCGTGCCTTCTGCCGCACGGAGCGGGGAATCCAGTCCAGCGCGCGCAGCTCGTCGATCATCGCGCCCCGGATACGGGTGATGGCGTACGTCTCGAACTTGATCGACCGCTCGATGTCGAACTTCTCGATGGCGTCGATCAGTCCGAAGACCCCGGAGGAGACGAAGTCGGCCTGCTCGACGTTGGACGGCAGCCCCACGCTGACCCGGCCGGCGACGTACTTGACCAGCGGCGAGTAGTGCAGGATCAGCTGCTCCCGCAAGCGGTCGTCACCCGTGGCCTTGTACGACCGCCACAACTCCTCGAGCGACGTGGGTGCGGAAGGCCGCACGGTGCCACGGGCAGCGGGTGGCGCTGCCGCGCGGTCAGACCCGGAGGTGTGCTGGGGCATGCGTTGCCTGAGCCGTTCTGCTGTGAGGAGTGTGGGAGGGGGCCATCTGGGGGCCGGAACCCGGCGAGCGTAGCGTGACTACGCGGTCGCGGTGGGCGAAGGCCGGGGTAACGAACCTGCGTGGGTATTCGCCCTCGTCCACACCTTCGAACCGGGGCCGATGCCATGCGCACCGGCCCCTCAGGCGCCGCCGACCGCACTCCGAAGGTCATCGCCAACACCTTTTCACCCGAATGCGCCAGGTCAAGCACCGCCTCGCCGCGCGTTCGAACCGCGCTTGGCCGTGGGCGTCAACCTCCATCCCGCACCGGCCCGTTCGACGAATCCGAGTGAATGCAGTTCGTACAGCTTGCCGAGGGCCTCGTCCACCGTCGTACCCGCGTCGCGGGCGACGTCATGCCCGTTGACCGCGCCGCGGGCCGGCAGCGCCTCGAGCACCCGTCTGCCGTCCGGGTCCAGCAGGTCCCTGGGCAGCACAGGCCCGCTGTGTGCGGGTGCCAGCTCCCCCATGGCACCCACGAGCTCGACCACCTCCGCGGCATCGGTGACCAGCACGCTCTCGCCCCGCAACAGGTCATGGACGCCGGCCGAGAGCCCGCTGGTGGCCGGGCCCGGTACCCCTATCGTGTGTCGGCCGAGGCGCTGGGCGTTGCGCGCCGTGACAAGTGAGCCGCTGCGGTGCTCGGCCTCGACGACGACGGTGCCCCGCGTCAGCGCGGCGATCACGCGATTGCGCAGGACGAACCGACTGGGCGTCGGATGATCCCCCGGGGGCAACTCCCCGATGACGAGCCCCTGTTCGATGATGCGCCCGATCAATGTGCCGTGACCACGGGGATAGGCGACGTCGACACCGCACGCGAGGACCGCGGCGGTCGCGCCGCCCGCCGACAGCGCGCCACGGTGCGCCGAGCCGTCCACTCCGTACGCCGCTCCCGACACCACGACCCAGCCGCGCTCGGCGAGACCGGAGCCCAGGGTCGCCGCCATGTGCGCCCCGTACGCCGTGCACGCCCGAGCCCCGACCACCGCGACCGAGCGCAGCGCCCATTTGCGCAGGTCGGGCAGGCCCCGCACCCAAAGACCGACGGGTCTGGCGTCCTCCAGGTCGGCCAGCTGGCTCGGCCACTCGGTGTCGCCGGGCACGATGAACCGGCCGCCGCGCGCCCGGACGGCGTCCAGGTCGCGCTCCGGCTCCACCCCGACGGCGCGGGCGCGCAGCCCGCGGATCCGTCGCTCGGACGCGCCGGTCAACACGCCCTCGGGGCAGGCCTCCGATGTCAGGAGGGCGAGCAGACCCTCGGCGCCGAACTCGCGGAGCCACCGCCCGCCGTGCTCCTCCCCCGGCTCCAGGATCCGCGTCAGGGCGGCCCGCGCCACCCGCTCCCGGTCCCCCACGCACCCGGCTCCGGCACCCACCGCTTCCGGCCTCATGACCGCGCCCTCAATCCGGAGCCGGCCCCCGCCGGAACGCCCCTCGCGATCCCGGTCCTCAGCTCCAGCGCCAGCGCCACGTCGGAAGCGTCCGGACGGTCCCGGTCGGCGAGGTCGGCGACGGTCCAGGCGACCCGCAGCACCCGGTCCAAGCCGCGGGCAGTGAGCAGACCGCGCTCGACGTCCCGCTCGGCCGCCGCGAGAGCGCCGGGGGCCACCGTCCAACGGGTCCGCAGCTCGTGGCCCGGAACCTCGCTGTTGACGGTCCAGGGCGTGCCGTCCAAGCGGGCCGCCGCACGGTCCCTGGCCCGCCGCACCCGGGCGGCGACCACCTCAGTGGTCTCGCCGCGCCCGCCCTGGCCGAGCAGATCCGACCGGCTCACCGGCTCGACCTGGATGCGCAGGTCGACGCGGTCCAGCAGGGGTCCTGAGAGCCGGGCCTGGTACCTCCGGATCACGGAGGAGGGGCATTCGCAGCCCGCTCCGTGCAGGGAATGGCGCCCGCAAGGACATGGATTTGCGGCCAGCACCATGAGGAACCGGGCGGGCAGCCGCACCACTCCCCCGCTCCTCGCCACCACGACATGGCCCGACTCCAGGGGCTGCCGGAGCGCGTCCAGCACCTTGCCGGAGAACTCGGGGGCCTCGTCCAGGAACAGCACCCCCCGGTGGGCGAGCGAGACCGCACCGGGCTTCGGCAGGCCGTTGCCTCCGCCCACGAGCGACTGCATGGTCGCCGAGTGGTGCGGTGCGCAGTACGGCGCCGTACGCACCAGCGGCTCCCCGGGCGGCAGGATGCCCGCCACCGAGTGCACCGCCGTCACTTCGAGTGACTCCCGCCGGGTCAGCGGCGGCAGGACGGAGGGCAGCCGCTCGGCCAGCATGGTCTTGCCCGCGCCCGGCGGTCCGGACAGCAGCAGATGGTGACCACCGGCCGCGGCGACCTCCAGACCGGTACGCGCCGCGTACTGCCCGGCGACGTCCGCCAGGTCCGGCCCGTCCGCCGCCAGGCCCGTGCCGACGCCCGCGCCCGGCACCAGCAGCCCGGCCAGCATGGCGTCCGGCCTGCCCTCCTCGACGGTCTCCTCCTCGGGCACCGGTTCGTCGGCGAGCACGGCGATCAGCTGACGCAGGCTCCGCACCCCGAGGACGGAGATACCGGGCACGAGTGCGGCCTCGCCTGCGGTCTGCTCGGGCACGACCACGTGCTCGTACCCCGCCTCCGCCGCCGCGAGCACGGCGGGCAGCACCCCGCGTACCGGTCTGACCCGGCCGTCGAGCCCGAGCTCCCCGATCAGCACGAGGTCGGCGATCTGCCGCGGATCGATCCGCTCGGCCGCGCCGAGCACGGCGCAGGCCACGGCGAGATCGAAACCGCTCCCGCTCTTGGGCACGGACGCGGGGCTGAGCCCCACGGTGAGCTTCTTCTGCGGCCACTCGGCGCCCGAGTTGACCACGGCCGCCCGCACCCGGTCCCTGCTCTCGACCAGGCTCTTGTCCGGGAGCCCCACCAGCGCGAACGCGGCCACTCCCGGCTCCAGGTCCGCCTGGACCTCGACGACCACGCCCTCGACGCCCACCAGGGCCACGGAACACGCACGCGCGAAGCCCATCAGGCCACCCCGCGGGCATGCTCGACGACCGCCGCGCCTCGCCTCGGCAGCAGCACGCCGACGAGATCGATGCGCACACCGCCCGCGGGCGGGGCACCGTACCGCTCCAGCCAGCACTCGGCGAGCCGTCTGAGCCGTTCCGCCTTCGTCGGCGTGATCGCGGCCATCGGATGCTCGTAGCAGCCGACCCTGCGGGTCTTCACCTCGCAGACGACCACCGTGTCGCCGTCGCGGGCCACGATGTCGATCTCACCGGCCCGCCCGCAGCGCCAGTTCCTTGCCAGCAGTCGCATGCCGGACCTGGTCAGCAGCCGTGCCGCCAGGTCCTCGCCGTACCGTCCCAGTGCCCCCGTCGCGTTCATCCCGGCACCACCTCCGGCACCGACTCTGACGCGTGCGGCGCCTCAGTGTGGATCTTGGGTGAAAGCCGTGGACAACCCTCGGGTTGTGGAAAACCGGGCCACTCGTACGAGTGATGCCGATCGCCGGCGGCAAGCTGGAGCTCGACGTCAGCCCGGGAGCTCGCGGTCGATGTCAGCTGCCGGGAAGCTCGAGGTCGCTCTTGTTCAGCTCCTCGATGTTCACGTCCTTGAAGGTGAGCACCCGGACCTGCTTGACGAATCTTGCCGGCCGGTACATGTCCCAGACCCAGGCGTCCGCCATCGAGACCTCGAAGAACACCTCGCCCTGAACCGAGTGCACCTGCATCTCGTAATCGTTGGTGAGGTAGAAACGACGCTCGGTCTCGATCACGTATTTGAACAGCCCGACGACGTCTCGGTACTCCCGGTAGAGCTTCAGCTCCATCTCGGTCTCGTACTTCTCGAGGTCCTCGGCGCTCATGGCATGTTCCCCTTCAGCCTTACGTCCCCCTATTGTGCGTCAGCGGCCCTGGGTCCCTAGACGATTTCCGGGGCCAGGACCACCGGCGAAGTCGGGGGCCCCTCGTCGAGCAGCGTGCGCAGCAACTCGGCGAGCCTGGTCGGGTACACCGTCTCACGGGCCGCCGACAGTTCGGCGGACGTCCACCACCTCAGGCCCGCGACGCTCCGCTGCTCCAGCTCTGTCAGAGCGCCCGGGGCGGCAGCGGTCTGCTGCGTACGCCCCAGGAAGTACCACTCGTCCTGGTCCCAGCGGCGCCCGTCGAAGGGGAACGAGCAGTGCCGCTGCCACAGCACCGGCCCCAGTTCCACCTCGGTGATCCCGGTCTCCTCCGCGAGCTCGCGGAGGGCCGCCTCCTCCCGGGTCTCCTCGCCTTCCAGGCCGCCGCCGGGGGTGAACCACCAGGTCTCGGCGGGATCCGCCGGCTCGTACCCGTGCATCAGCAGGATCCGGTCCTGGGGGTCGAGCAGCACGATCCTCGCGACCTTGCGCAGCGGGGTCGGCGAGGCAGGAAGGTCAAGCGACACGGGAGACCGCCCTGCCGCGCCTGCTGCGATGGAAGCCCGCCACCGGCCCGTACGCGGCCCCGCCCACGATCAGCACGGCTCCGGCCACGGCGGCCCCCAGCATGAGCTTCACGGGGCCGGGCTGCGAGACACCGCCGGGCAGGGCGGCGAACCCCGCGGGTCGGTCCACCATGCCGCCGTCCAGCGGCCATGCCACGGCGTCCAGGCGGGCCGTCACCGCGGACCGGGGGACCGAACCGTGGCCCGGGTCCTGCAGATGCGACCTCGAGTCGAGCGATCCCATGCGTTCGTCGCCGAGGAGGAACAGGTGCCCGTCCGGCACGTTCGCGGTGAACTGCTGCGACGCGCTCTCCTCCGGCCGAAGCAGATACGGCTCTTCGACGGCCTTGCCGTTGACGGTCAGCCGACCGTTGTCCTCGCAGCAGGCGATCTTGTCGCCGCCCACGCCCACCACGCGCTTGACCATGGGCATGTCGCCCCACTGCTTGTCGCGGAAGACCACGATGTCCCCGCGGCGCACCTCAATGCCGTCGATGCGCTCCGCCAGCACCCTGTCACCCGCCTTCACCGTCGGCGACATCGAGTCCGTCGGCACCGTGTACGGCTGGTAGACGAGCGCGCCCCAGACGAATCCGCCCAGGAAGAGCACACAGCCGACGGCCACCGCCAGCCCCGACAGCGCACTGCCGAGCCGACCGCGGCCGTCGTCGTCACGTCCCATTCCGCCCATCCCGGCGCTCCCCACCTCGGAGATTCGACCCCGCGAAGTTCCTCCTCGGGGATCGGCGATCTGGGCGGCACCCTACCCGGCGGTAGGCCCACCGGTCAGCCTCCTGCGCCACAGCACGATCGGCAGCGCTCCGGCCAGGCCGAGCGCCGCGGGCGCGACAGGCAGCGCGGCGGCCGCGGCGTTGAGCCCGGGCCGGTCGAAGGTCTCCGGCACCGGAAGCGTGGACCAGCGGTTGAGCGGCCAGGCGACCACCACGGCACGTCCGACGACCTTCTCGACGGGGACGAAGCCGCTGTTCACGTCCTCCATGTGGTAGCGGGAGTCCTGGGAGTTCTGGCGGTTGTCGCCCATCACCCAGATCTTGTCGTCCGGCACCTTGAAGGGCCCGAACGGCATGTCGTCGCAGGCGCTGCTTCCCGGGTAGATGTACGGCTCGTCGAGGGCCTTGCCGTTGACCTTGACCGGGCCGCCCTTCTTGCACTCCACCGTGTCCCCGCCGATGGCGATCGTCCGCTTGATGAGGTCCTTGTCCTCCGCGGACGGCATCAGGCCGATGAAGCTCAGGAACTCCTGGACGAAGTTCGGTTCCGGGGTGGGCTCGCCGTCGAGCCAGCCGCCCGGGTCGTGGAAGACCACGACCTCGCCGCGCTCGGGCTCCGAGCCGAACCACGGCGTGAGCTTGTCCACCAGCACCCGGTCGCCCCGCTGCAGCGTGTTCATCATCGAGTCCGAGGGGATCGAGAACGCCTGCACCAGAAACGTCTTGATCAACAGCGCCAGGAGCAGCGCGATACCGATCAGGAGCGGCAGTTCCTTCCAGAAGGACTTCTGCTTCTTCCGATCCGTACCGCTGCCCTCCGATGAATCGCCGTCGCTTCCGGTCGCCGGCGCCGAGTCGTCCGTCACGTCCGAGGGCGTCTCGGGAAGCCCGTGCCTCTCCTCGGGATCGTCGTGCCCGGACCGGGCGCCGACCGCCACATCCCCCACATCCACTCCTCACTCCGTGCGTACCGCCTGCGCCACAGCAGGGACAGGCCCACCACTCCCATAACGAGCGGGAGTTCCGCAGGGGTCGGGAGCAGGACCATTCGGTTCTGGTCCTGGGAGGACAGACTATTCGACTGCGGCTGTGCCACCGTCGTCCCGGCACGCGCGTTGGGGACGGATGCGTAGGTCTCCGGCTCCTCGAGCTGCCGCCAGTGGTCCAGTGGCCATGCGATGACGACAGCTCGCCCGACGACCTGGCCCTCGGCAACTGTGCCGTTGCCCTCCTCTTCGAGGTGGAAACGTGAGTCGGCGGAATTCGACCGGTGGTCCCCCATCACGAAGAGCCGGCCTTCCGGCACCTTCACATCGAACTTCATCGTCGAGGGGACGTTCCCCGGATGCAGATACGGTTCGTTGAGCGGTACGCCGTTGACCGTGACGCGGCCGCCCTGGTCGCAGCACTTCACGGTGTCGCCGCCGACCGCGACGACCCTCTTGATGAGGTCCCGCTCGTCGTCGGACGGCAGCAGTCCGATGAAGGCCAGGCCCTGCTTGACCTGCTTGACCCCGATCGGGTCGTCCTCCTTGGGCTTCTCCTCCTGCGGCAGCCAGCCGCCGGGGTCCTTGAAGACGACGACGTCCCCGCGCTGCGGCTTCGAGCCGAACCACGGGGTGAGTTTGTCCACCAGCACCCGGTCCTGGATCCTGATCGTCTGCTCCATCGAGCCCGACGGGATCACGAACGCCTGGACGAGGAAGGTCTTCAGCACCAGGGCTATGAGCAGCGCCACCGTGATCAGGAGGGGTATCTCCTTGATCGCGGACCGGCGCCGCTTGCGCTTGACCTTCTGCGCCAGCCGGCGCCGCTCGGCCCGCCCGGGCAGGGGCCTGGCGCCGTTCGTCGGCCGGGTCCCGGTGGGCAGCCGGGTGTCGGCCCGATGGCTGGCACTGCGCCCGCGGTTACCCATGGGCGCTGCCCGGGGGCGCGTCGGGCACGCCGGAGAACGCGTCGGCGGGCTCGACGCCCGACCAGCGGGCGATCGGCCAGCCGATCCAGCCGGCCCGCCCGACGACCTTGTCGACGGGCACCATGCCGCCGCCCGGCTCGCCGAGATGGTCCCTCGAGTCGCGCGAGTTGCTGCGGTGGTCCCCCATGACCCACAGCGTCCCTTCGGGGACGACGATGTCGAAGGCGACCTCGGAGGGCACGCCGCCGGGGTGCAGATATGCCTCGTCCACCGGCACGCCGTTCACCTCGATCCTGCCCCCCTTGTCGCAGCAGACAACCCGGTCACCGCCCACGCCCACCACCCGCTTGACGAAGTCGGTCTCCGCCGGCTCGGCGAGTCCGAGTGCGGCGAGCCCCTCTCGTACTACGGAACTGACCGGGTTTTCTGTCACTCCCTCTTGCACGAAGGAGCCGGTGCCGTCGAAAACGATCACGTCTCCGCGTCGGGGCTCCTCACCGAAACGGTACGCCAGCTTGTTCACCAGCACCCGGTCCCCGACCTGAAGCGTGGGTTCCATGGAGCTGCTGGGGATCTGGAAGGGCTGCACCACGAAGTGGCTCAGGAGCAGTACGAAGACGGCGCAGGCGGCCCCGACGACCGCCGCCGTGCGCATGGTCATCGGGGAGCGGCCCGCACGGCGCCCGGAGGGCCCGTAACGACGCGTGGAGCGCGACCTCTCTCCTTCGGCCCCGTCGGACGGGGTGGAAGAGTGGTCGCGCTCCGTGTGCTGTGCTTCGGTGTCCATCGGGGGCAGAGCCTATCCGGCCGCCCTGTGAGCGGTTGAACCGAAACGTCGTCGCGGCGGTGAGCTCAGGCTCAATTGTCGCGCTTCTCCTTGATCTTCGCGGCCTTGCCGCGCAGCTCACGGAGGTAGTACAGCTTGGCGCGACGGACGTCACCGCGGGTGACGAGCTCGATCTTCTCGAAGATCGGGCTGTGCACCGGGAAGGTGCGCTCGACGCCGACGGAGAAGGAGACCTTGCGGACCGTGAAGGTCTCGCTCACACCGGCGCCCTGGCGGCGGATGACAACGCCCTTGAACTGCTGGATACGGGAGCGGTTGCCCTCGATGACACGAACGTGGACGTTCACGGTGTCGCCGGGGCGGAAGGCCGGGACGTCGCTGCGCAGCGATGCGGCGTTGACGTTGTCGAGCAGGTGAGCCATGGTGGTCTGCTTCCTCGCCGATGCCACAGGTCATCGACGGAATTCGGGATGAGAATCGGGGTGCTCGCGCCGGGCGGGCGTCGTTCCCCCTGTGGCAGGGGCGCCGGCCGGGCGTACAGCAGCGGCTTATTCTTCCACGGCCTCGGGCCTGCGCCAAAATCGGCCCCCGGGCTCCGGCGCCCAGCCGAGCATCGAGAGGATCTCGCGGTCCTTCTTGTCGAATTCCGCCGGGTCGCAACGCTCTATCAGGTCCGGCCTGTTGAGGGCCGTGCGCCGCAGGGCCTCGTCCCGCCGCCAGCGCGCGATCTTTCCGTGGTGGCCGCTGATCAGCACGTCCGGGATCGCCCGTCCGCGCCAGGCGGGGGGCTTGGTGTAGACGGGCCCCTCCAGCAGGTTCGCCATCGCGCCGGGCGCGAAGGAGTCGTCGCGGTGCGATTCGGCGTTGCCGAGGACACCGGGCAGCAGTCGGGCCACGGCCTCGGTGATGACCAGTACGGCAGCCTCACCACCGGCCAGTACGTAGTCGCCGATGGACACCTCGTAGACCGGCATACGGGTCGCGTACTCGTCGACGACCCGCCGGTCGATGCCTTCGTAGCGGGCGGGCGTGAAGATCAGCCAGGGGCGCTCGGACAGCTCGACGGCGAGCTTCTGGGTGAAGGGCCGGCCACTCGGCGTGGGCACGACCAGCGCCGGGCGGTGGGCACCGGCCTCGTATCCGCGGGCCAGGGTGTCGTCGAGAGCGTCGCCCCAGGGCTCGGTCTTCATGACCATGCCGGGCCCGCCGCCGTAGGGGGTGTCGTCGACCGTGTTGTGCCGGTCGTACGTCCAGTCGCGCAGGTCGTGCACATGGACGCCGAGCCGGCCGCGGGCGCGCGCCTTGCCGACCAGGGAGACGTTCAGCGGCTCGAGGTACTCGGGGAAGATCGTGACGACGTCGAGGCGCATCAGGACTCGTCCCGCGGAGACGCGATCTCGGCCTCGGCCTCGTTGAGCAGGCCGGGCGGCGGAGTGATGACGGCCCGCTGTTCCTCGAGGTCGATCTCGGTGACGATCTGCTCGACGAACGGGATCATCACCTCGCTGCCGTCGGGTCGTTCGACGATGAACAGGTCCTGTGAGGGCAGGTGGCTGATCTCGGTGATCCGGCCGATCTCGGTGCCGTCGGCCAGCACCACGTCGAGGTCCATCAGCTGGTGGTCGTAGTACTCGTCCGGCTCCTCGGGGAGCTCCTCCGGGTCGACCTCGGCGATCAGCAGGGTGTTGCGCAGCGCCTCCGCGGCGTTGCGGTCCTTCACGCCCTCGAAGCGCAGCAGCAGCCGACCGCTGTGCACCCTGCCGGACTCGATCGTCAGCGGCCCGGCGCCGGCCGGGTCGGTGGCCAGCACGGCGCCGGGTCCGAGCCGCAGCTCGGGCTCGTCCGTACGCACCTCGACGGTGACCTCGCCCTTGATGCCATGGGCGCGGCCGATCCGCGCGACTACCAGCTGCACGCTTGCAAACTCCTTCGATACGACTACGGGCCGGGGACGGCCGTCGGCCCTCCCCGGCCCGAGCCGGTGTTCAACTGTTCAGCGAACCTGGTCCACGTCGACGAGGTCGACGCGGATGCCACGGCCGCCGATGGCGCCCACGACGGTGCGCAGGGCGCGCGCGGTGCGGCCGTTGCGGCCGATCACCTTACCGAGGTCGTCGGGGTGCACCCGGACCTCGAGCACACGCCCGCGGCGCAGGGTGCGCGAAGCCACCTGCACATCGTCCGGGTTGTCGACGATGCCCTTCACGAGGTGCTCGAGAGCCTCCTCGAGCATCCTCAGGCCTCGGTCGACTCGGCGGACGCGGCCTCGGCCTCGTCCGCCTTCTTGTCGGCCTTCTTCGCCTTCGGGGTGATGGCCTCACCCTTGGCGTCGTCACCCTCGAGAGCCTTGGCGAAGGCGTCGAAGGAGGCGCGCTTGTCTTCCTTCGTCGCCGGCTGCTGCAGCGGCGCCGGGGCCGGAAGGCCCTTGTGCTTCTGCCAGTCGCCGGTGAGCTTCAGGATCGCCATGACCGGCTCGGTCGGCTGGGCACCGACGGACAGCCAGTACTGCGCACGCTCCGAGTCGACCTCGATGCGCGACGGGTTGTACGTCGGGTGGTACAGACCGATCTCCTCGATGGCCCGGCCGTCACGGCGGGTACGGGAGTCGGCGACGACGATGCGGTAGTGGGGCTGGCGAATCTTGCCGAGACGCTTCAGCTTGATCTTGACTGCCACGGGAGTGGTGTCTCCTGGTCTTGACGTGGTTGGGCACAACGAGATGCCACGTGGGGTTGCGGTACTCGGGTGCCCGATGGACGCGTCAGCCGGAGGCGAGAGGGTTCCTGTGCGGCTGTCGAGTACAGCTAGTCATTGTGCCACACACCCGCGACGGCTTTTCACCGGCCGGGCACCGCACGGCCGGGTCCGCGGCCCGACCCCGGCGGGCGCGGCGGCTCGGCCCGTCCGAGGGGAGTGCGGCTCGGCCCCGGCGGGCGCGGCGGCTCGGCCCGTCCAAGGTGGAGTGCGGCCCGGGCATGCGCGGCGGCTCGGCCCGGGCGGGCGCGGACGATCAGCTCGCCGCGCCCACTGCTTCCGGGATACGGAAAGGCTTTCCGCACCCTCCGCAGACGATCGGCGCCTGCGCGAGAACCGAGGGGACGACTCTGACATTGCGGCCGCAGTCGCATACGGCCTTGACCCGCACGCCGCCGCCCGAGGAGCCGTGCCGGGCGGCCGGTCCGCGGAAGGTCCGTTTGGTGTCGGAAGCCGTTGCGACCGTGTGCGCCTTGAGGGCACGCTGCAGCCGCTCGATCGTGGGGCGGTACCGCCGCTTGGCCTCGGGGCTGAGCGTGACCAGAGAGAAGCCGCTGCTGGGATGCGGCTCCTCCGCGTGGTCGAGGCCCATCTCCTCGGCGATCGCGAGGAAGCGGCGGTTGTGGTAGCGGCCGGCGCGCGAGGTGTCGCGGACTCCTCGCGCGGCGGCGATGCCGTGGACTGCCTCATGGAGCAGTCGCTCGAAGGAGAGCTCGGCGCCGCAGGCGGACGAGGACTCTCCGATCAGGGACTCGGGCGCGGCAAGATCTGGCAGCTCGGGGTGGTGCCGCTGAATATCGGCCCACGCCTGTGCCAGCTCTGCGGCGAGAACAGGTGGTGTCGTGCTCACGTCGTGATAACGAGCCGGAGGGCCTGCGGGTTCCATTCCGGGCCATCCCAAATATTTTGCACGTACCCGTCAGTTGCCCTTGATGCGTCCTGACGAGGGCGGGTACGCCGATCTGCGGAGAAGCCTCGCAGCTCGCACCAAGGTGGTGCGTAGCGACCGCCGACGAGCCCGGACACAGTGCTCAGTAGGCGCGGGCCACGATCGCGACAGTACCGGGGGCGTCGTCGGACGCGGGCACCGACCCGTCCTCGGCGACGAGGCACCGCACGGACACCGCCTGCTCCGCCAGCTTCGCTTCGCCCTCCTCGCCCAGCGTTGCCCACGGAAGGCGCGCCCATCCTCCGGCGACCGCGGCCTCGGTGGCCTCCTCGATCGTGCTGACGTCGCTGGTACGGGACTCGCGGCGGGCCCGGGACTGCTCGAGCAGCAGCGCCTGGTCGTCCTCGAGGATCTTGGGCAACAGCGGGGCGAGCGACTCGACGGCCACCGGCTCCTTGCCGCCGGGGATCCGCCGTGCAAGCATCGCCGTCCCCGCCTCCAGGTCGCGCGGGCCGATCTCGATCCGTACGGGGATGCCCTTGAGTTCCCAGTCGACGGCCCGGCGGCCGAAGGGGGTGTCGACGCGGTCGTCGACCTGGACGCGCAGTCCGGCCGCCCTGAGGGTGTCGCCCAGCTCGCGGACCTTGGCGACCGCCTCGTCGCCCTTGATGGCCATGACGACGACCTGGACGGCCGCCAGCCGTGGCGGCACCCGCAGGCCGTTGTCGTCGCCGTGGGACATGATCAGCCCGCCGACCATCCGCGTGGACGTGCCCCAAGAGGTCTGCCAGACCAGCTCCTGCTGCCCCTCCTTGGAGAGGTACGAGGTGTTGAAGGCCTTGGCGAAGTTGGTGCCGAGCTCATGGCTCG
This sequence comes from Streptomyces sp. NPDC027962, assembly GCF_055566095.1. Classification (NCBI taxonomy): domain Bacteria; kingdom Bacillati; phylum Actinomycetota; class Actinomycetes; order Kitasatosporales; family Streptomycetaceae; genus Streptomyces; species Streptomyces sp. NPDC027962. The sequence goes on along the minus strand of NZ_JBVHTA010000011.1, from coordinate 66,186 downwards.
TGCCCATCTGGAGCGCCTTCCCGTCACCCATCATCCCTTCCAGGGTCAGGGTGTTGATGGCACCGGCGAAGCGCTCCCTGGGCGTCTTGCGGCCGAGGACCACATCGATACCCAGCACGTTGACCATGAAGTCCGCGTAGACCTGCCGGTGGATGTACGCGGCGTAGTCCCTGGCGTCCTCGTACGTGGCGTGGGCGGTGTGGCCCTCCTGCCAGAGGAATTCGGTCGTACGGAGGAAGACGCGCGGGCGCATCTCCCAACGGACCACGTTCGCCCACTGGTTGATCAGCAGCGGCAGATCCCGGTAGCTCTGCACCCATTTCGAGAAGTAGTCGTTGATGATCGTCTCCGACGTGGGGCGCACCACGACCGGCTCCTCGAGCTCCTTGCCGCCCCCGTGCGTGACCACCGCGAGCTCGGGCGCGAAGCCCTCGACGTGCTCAGCCTCGCGAGTCAGGTAAGACTGGGGGATGAAGAGCGGGAAGTAGGCGTTCTGAGCGCCCGCGTTCTTGATGCGGGCGTCCATCTCCTGCTGCATCCGCTCCCACAGGCCGTAGCCGTACGGTCGGATGACCATGGTGCCGCGCACCGGGCCGTTGTCCGCCAATTCGGCCTTGTTGATCAGGTCCTGGTACCAGCGTGGGAAGTCTTCCGCCTGCGGCGTAAGAACGGGTGCCTTTGCCATGGCGCGCATCGTACGGCGATACAAGACCTCAGCGTGAATCGGCCAGGTGACCCAGGGCGCACGCCCCGGGCTCGTAAGCAGTGCCGCACAACCCCTGGACGTGGGGACGCCCGCGGAGTTCTCTGGCATACGGGGGGAGCGCGGGGCGTACGCACACGGGGGCTGAGCTTCAGGGCACTACCGACCTCTCGGCGGATTGGGGCGCTTTCGATGACATCCACGCTCGTCCGGCACCGGACCGACAAGGCGTCGGCGGCCTCGGCGGACGCAGGCACACGGGCCCGGGACTGGGCAGAGATCCAGGAACGCATGCTGGTGCCCCTCTACGAGGCGGTCTACGAACGTCTCGAGGTCGGCACCGGGTCGAGGCTGCTGGGCCTCGACTGCGGCTCCGGACTCGCCCTGCTCATCGCACAGGCCCGCGGCGCGACCGTGACCGGGGTCGACACGGACCGCGACCGTCTCGCCCTCGCACAGGAACGGATGGCCGGCAGCCCGAGCGCCCGGCTGTACGACGGCGACATCGGCGCGGCAGCCGAGCCGGGCGGGCCCGCGTACAACCTGATCACCGCGTTCCAACCGGTCGGTGGCAGTGCGGGCGACGGCAAGGAACTGGAGCGGGCCCTCAGGGACGCGGTGGGCCTCGCCGAACGCAGGAGCATCGTCGTGCTCACCGGATGGGGCCCGCCGGAACGGTGCGCCACGTCGGGCGTGCTGCGGGTCGCCGGCGAGCGCCGGCGACCCGCCCACCGCGACGCCCTGGAGGACATCGCCGGACGGGCGGGCCTCAACCCGGACGGCTCGGGCCGGGTCGCCTGCCCCTTCGGCTACGCGGACGTGGACAGCGCCGTACGGGGACTGCTGTCGACCGGGCTCTACGACGCGGCCGTACGAGACACCGACGCGGCGCAGGTGGAGAAGGAGATCGCCGAGGCGCTCCACGACCACCGGAGGCCCGACGGCACGATCTGGATGCCCAACGTATTCCGCTATCTGATCGCCCGCACGCCCTGACCCCGGACAGCCCCGCGGGGCTGTCCGGCGGATCAGCCCATGAACTTCTTGAACTCGTCGGGCAGCTCGAAGTCCTTGCCCGGCTCGCCGTCGGGCAGTCCGAAAGCCCCGCCCTGCGCGGCCTGCTCCCGGCGCGCCGCCGCTGCCTGCTCCTCGGCCTTGCGCTTCATCGGGTTGCCGCTCTTGCGCTTGCCCTTGGCCTGCTTCTGCTGCTTCTTCTGACGGCCGGGGCCACCCCCCATGCCCGGCATGCCCGGCATCCCGGGCATGCCGCCGCCCTGGGCCATCCTCGACATCATCTTGCGCGCCTCGAAGAACCGCTCCACCAGGCCCTTGACCGCACTGACCTCGACGCCGGAGCCCTTGGCGATACGGGCGCGGCGCGATCCGTTGATGATCGTCGGGTCGTTGCGCTCCCCCGGGGTCATCGACTTGATGATCGCGGCCGTGCGGTCCACGTCACGCTCGTCGATGTTGTTGATCTGGTCCTTCATCTGCGCCATGCCGGGAAGCATGCCGAGCAGCTTGCTGATGGAGCCCATCTTGCGGACCTGCTCCATCTGGGCCAGGAAGTCGTCGAGCGTGAACTCCTTGCCCTTGCTGCTCGCCAGCTTGGAGGCCATCTTGGCGGCCTCTTCCTGGCTGAAGGTCTGCTCGGCCTTCTCGATCAGCGAGAGCATGTCGCCCATGCCGAGAATGCGGGACGCCATCCGGTCCGGATGGAACGCGTCGAAGTCGTCCAGCTTCTCGCCGTTGGAGGCGAACATGATGTTCTTGCCGGTGACGTGCGCGACGGAGAGTGCGGCACCGCCTCGGGCGTCGCCGTCCAGCTTGGACAGGACCACGCCGTCGAAGCCGACGCCGTCGCGGAAGGCCTCCGCGGTGTTGACGGCGTCCTGACCGATCATGGCGTCGACGACAAAAAGGATCTCGTCGGGGCCGACGGCGTCGCGGATGTCCGCGGCCTGCTGCATCATCTCCTGGTCGATACCGAGACGGCCGGCGGTGTCGACGACGACGATGTCGAACTGCTTGGTCCTGGCGTACTCGATGGAGTCCTTGGCTACCTGGACCGGGTCACCGACGCCGTTGCCCGGCTCGGGCGCGTAGACGCCGACACCGGCGCGCTCGGCGACGACCGAGAGCTGGTTGACGGCGTTGGGGCGCTGGAGGTCACAGGCGACGAGCAGCGGCGAATGGCCCTGGGCCTTCAGCCAGAGACCGAGTTTTCCGGCGAGGGTGGTCTTACCGGCGCCCTGGAGACCGGCGAGCATGATCACGGTAGGGGCGGTCTTGGCGAACCGCAGGCGGCGGGTCTCACCGCCGAGGATCGTGATCAACTCTTCGTTGACGATCTTGATGACCTGCTGGCTCGGGTTCAGAGCCCTGGAGACCTCGGCGCCGAGGGAGCGGGCCTTGACCTGCTTGATGAACTCCCGGACGACCGGAAGCGCCACGTCGGCCTCGAGCAGGGCGATACGGATTTCCCGGGCCGCGCCGTCGATGTCAGCCTCGGACAGGCGTCCCTTGCCCCTGAGGTTCTTGAAAGTCGCGCTGAGGCGGTCGGAAAGCGTATCGAACACGGTGGTCGCGATTCCTCGGGTCGGGGCCTGGTGGTCGCCCCAAGGGTATCGGGCGTCGGAACATTCATGTCCCCGCCCGCCGTAACGAGTGGACGGGGGCGCGATCCCCGCGGCGGCGGGGAGCAGGCCTTGCCGGTCGTCGTGACCTGCTGAGCGAGTGGTACACCCCCGTCGTCGGCGGGGACCACGCCCTGCTCGACGACCGGCCGCGCCGCTCGTCACCCCTCACCGCAGTGCCTCCTCGACCCCCTTCGCCAGGGCCGCAGCCTCCGCGTCGCCGAGCGGGGAGCCGTTCCCGTCCGTCACGTAGACCGTGTCGACCGCGTTCGCGCCCAGCGTGGAAACGTGAGCGCTGCGCACCCGTACACCGGCTCCCTCCAGCGCGCGGCCGATGCGGTGCAGCAGCCCCGGGGCGTCCTGGGCGCGAACCTCGATGACCGTGGCGAGGCGGGAGCCCGCCGGGGCCACCGTGACACGCGGCGGAGGCGCTGTGACGCCGCGCCGCCTGGGGTAGGCGGCCTCGCGCTCGGCGAGGCGTCCCTGGATGTCCAGGGAGCCGTCCAGGGCCCGCACCAGGTCGGTGCGGAGCCTGGCGGCCTGCGGCAGGGAGCCGTACTCGGCCGCCACCCGCCAGTTCAGGACCAGGACGGAGCCGTCGCCCACCTCGCTGGGCAGCTCGATCGCCCGAAGGTCTGCGGCGCGGACCGTGAGCCGGTGCAGTGCGAGGACCCCGGCGGCCGCGGGCAGGACGCCCGGCTGGTCGGGCAGGGCGATGAGCAGCTCGACACCGACCGGTTCCGGGTCGCCGTCCTCGGCCGGGGCCTCCGGCTGGGCGTGCAGGGTGAGTACCGGTTCGCCGGTGCGCATGGCCTCGACGGCGAGCCGTTCCTGTTCGGCGCTGGGTGCGCTCTGGTCCGGCTCCGCGGGGGCGTCGCCCGCGAGGACGGCGCCGACCCGTTCGACCAGGTCGGCGACGAGGGAGCCGCGCCAGGAGGACCAGGCGGCCGGGCCGGTGGCAAGGGCATCGGCCTCGGTGAGGGCATGCAGCAGCTCCAGCGTGGAGGCGGACCCCACGACGGAGGCCACGGCGGCCACGGTCGCCGGATCGTCCAGGTCGCGCCGGGTCGCCGTCTCGATGAGCAGCAGGTGGTGGCGTACGAGCGTGGCGATGACGCCCACGTCGGCGCGGTCGAAGCCGATCCTGGCGGCGACGTCCCGGGCGATGGTCTCGCCGGCGACGGAGTGGTCGCCGGGCCACCCCTTGCCGATGTCGTGCAGCAGGGCCGCGACCAGGAGCAGGTCGGGACGGCCGACGTGGCGGGTCAGCTCCGAGGCCTTGACCGCGGTCTCGACGAGGTGCCGGTCGACGGTCCAGGTGTGCACGGCGTTCCGCTGCGGACGGCAGCGGACCCGTTCCCAGTCCGGGACGAGCCGGGTGATCAGTCCCTCGGCCTCCAGGGCCTCCCATACGGCGACGGTCGGCGGCCCGGCACCGAGGAGGGTGACGAGCTCCTCGCGGGCCTCCGCGGGCCAGGGAACGGGCAGCGGGTGGCCGGCCATGGCCTGGCCGAGGCGCCGGACCGCATGCCGGGAGATCGGCAGCCCCGACTGGGCCGCGGCTGCCGCGGCCCGCAGCGGCAGCACCGCGTCGCGTTCGGGACGTGCGGTGCGGGCCAGGACCACTTCCCCGTCGAGTTCGACGACGCCCTCGGCGAGGGGGGTGCGCTCCGGCTGCGGGGCCCGTCCGCCCAGCATGGCCCGCAGCCGCGGCCGCACGGCCCGGGACCGCAGAACGCGGCTGACCTCGCGCCAGGTGACGTCGGTGGCGTACGAGACGGTCCGCGCGGCCTCGTACACCTGGCGCAGCAGGGCGTCGGCGTCGAGGAGGCCGAGTTCCGCGGCGACCTGGTCCTGCTCCTGGAGGGCGAGACGGTCGGTGGCGCGCCCGGTGGTCAGATGGAGCGAGTCACGGACGTCGAGCAGGGTGCGGCGGGCTTCGGTGAGCCCTTCTCGGGGGGCGTCGGCCAGCCAGGAGGCGGCGACCGCGCGCAGCGCGGTGACGTCCCGCAGCCCGCCACGGGCCTCTTTCAGGTCGGGCTCGAGGAGGTACTGCAGCTCGCCCTGGCGGGCGGCGCGTTCGCGGCAGAGTTCGTCCAGCTCGGGCAGCCGCCGCGGTGCCTGGTTGCGCCAGTCGGCGAGCACGGCCGTGCGCAGCGACGCGACGAGGCCCACGTCACCGGCCACCGGCCGTGCGTCGAGCAGCCCGAGCTGCACCTTGAGGTCCTCGCCGGCCGTCTTGCGGGCCTCGGCCGGGGTGCGTACGGAGTGGTCGAGCGCGAGCCCCAGGTCCCAGACGGGGTACCAGATCCGGTCCGCGACGGCGGCGACGGCGGAAGCGGGTGCGCTGCCGTCGTGGAGCAGCAGGAGGTCGAGGTCGCTGCGCGGGGAGAGTTCGCCGCGGCCGTAGCCGCCGACGGCGACGAGCGCCATGCCCCGTACGACGCCCTGTTCCTGGGCCGCGGTGCCGAACAGCGCCGACAGCCATGTGTCGGTCAGCCCGGCCAGGGCCGCACGGCGCGGCGGCCCGGGCCGCTCCTTCTCGGTGAGAAGGCGCAGCCGGGCCGCCGCGTAGCCGCTGGGTCCCGAGTCTTCCGTTTCGTTGATCACTTCAGCACTCGTCACGCCTGCGGCTCCTGTTCTGTTGTGCCTCAGAGGGCGTCGGGGCCGCGCTCGCCGGTCCGTACCCGCACGGCCGTGTCGACCGGGACGCTCCAGACCTTGCCGTCGCCGATCTTTCCGGTGCGGGCGGCCTTGACGATCACGTCCAGGAGCTGCTCGGCGTCGCCGTCCTCGACCAGCACCTCGATGCGGATCTTGGGGACGAGGTCGACCGTGTACTCGGCGCCCCGGTAGACCTCGGTGTGGCCGCGCTGCCGGCCGTAGCCGCTGGCCTCCGTGACCGTGAGCCCCTGGACTCCGAAGGCCTGGAGGGCCTCCTTGATCTCGTCCAGCCGGTGCGGCTTCACGACTGCGGTGATGAGCTTCATGCGTCCACCTTCTTGTTCTGCGCTGCGGCTGCCGCGGTCTCGCCCGTCGCGGGCACGGCCTTGCGGGAGCCGGCGCCGCCGCCCGCTCCGCTGAAGTCGTACGCGGTCTCGGCGTGCTCGACCTGGTCGATGCCGGAGACCTCGACGTCCTCGTCGACCCTCATGCCCATCGTCTTGTCGATGACGAAGGCGAGGACGGCCGAGACGACCAGAGAGTAGGCCAGCACCGCGCAGACACCGATCGCCTGCTTGCCGAGCTGCTCGAGGCCGCCGCCGTAGAAGAGGCCCTTGGCGTCGGACTGGACGCCGCCGGTGGCGAAGAAGCCGACCAGCAGGGAGCCGACGATGCCGCCGACGAGGTGGACACCGACGACGTCGAGGGAGTCGTCGTATCCGAACCTGAACTTGAGGCCGACGGCCATGGCGCAGAGCACACCGGCGATGGCGCCGACCGCGATGGCGCCGAGCGGGGAGACGGAACCGCCGGCCGGGGTGATGGCGACGAGACCGGCGACCGCGCCGGAGGCGGCGCCGAGGGTGGTGAAGGCGCCGTGGCGGATCTTCTCGTAGATGAGCCAGGCGAGCATGGCGGCGGCGGTGGCGACCTGGGTGTTGACGAACATCACCGCGCCGACCCCGTCGTCGTTGCCGAGCCACGATCCCGCGTTGAAGCCGAACCAGCCGAACCACAGCAGGCCCGCGCCCAGCATGACCAGCGGAAGGCTGTGCGGACGCATCGGGTCCTTCTTGAAGCCGACGCGCTTGCCGATCACAAGGATGACGCCGAGGGCCGCGGCACCTGCGTTGATGTGGACGGCCGTGCCGCCGGCGAAGTCGATCACGCCCATTTCGAAGAGCCAGCCGCCCGCGCCCCACACCCAGTGCGCGACGGGGAAGTACACGACCGTGACCCACAGGGTGATGAACAGCGCCCAGGCGGTGAACTTGACGCGGTCGGCGAGGGCACCGCTGATCAGCGCTGGGGTGAGGATCGCGAACATCAGCTGGAAGACGGCGAAGACGTACACCGGGATCGTGTAGCCGTCCCAGAGCTCGGTGACGCCGATGCCGCTGAGGCCGACGTAGTCCGCGCTCCAGCCGACTACGGAGCCGATATCGGTGCCGAAGGCCATGCTGAAGCCGTAGAGCACCCACAGGATGGTGACGATCCCGAGGCTGATGAAGCTCATCATCAGCATGTTCAGGGTGCTCTTGACTCGGACCATGCCTCCGTAGAAGAAGGCCAAAGCGGGTGTCATGAGCATAACCATGGCGGAACAGATGAGCATGAACCCTGTGTTGGCGGCAGACAGTTCGATGTCTGCGGCAAGGGTCGAGATGCCTGGGGGCATCGGCGTCTCCTCGTCGTCGTGCGGCCGCGTGCGGGCGGAGCCTGAAGCGGATAAAGGGGCGGGCCGTAAGGGGCCCGGCCGAGATCCGCCGGACAGCCCCTATGCGCCATGAGGTTGGCGCAGCGCCGTTTCCGCAAATGCCGCTCGATGTTTCGCGGCCGTGACGAAGAGGTCCAGTGTGTTACGCCGCCATGAACGGGCTGATCGCTCGGGGGCGCCGAGCGTATCCTCTGCCCACATCACAAACCGGCCGCGACACTCACCCGGGATGACTTGGCACGGGGGAGCCGAGTCGGGCAGTTCGGGGTGGGTGTCGCGGCCGGGTCCTGGTGTGCCGCTGCCGGTCAGACCGCCTCGGCGGTCTCCGGCAGCTGGGCCGTGAGGTGGTCGGTGAACTGGGCGACCTCGGCGACGTCCCCGAAGTCCCTGGCCGCCGTGTCGACGGTCTTGCGCAGCCGGGTGTTGACCCGCTCGGAGCGGACCCGCTTGGCGATGCCGAGGGCCTGGCCGGCGAAGGCGGTGGCCTGTTCCGGCTCCCTCTTCAGCAGGTGGACCGTGGCCATGCCGATCAGGTTGAGTGCGTACGACCGCTGGTGCTCCTCGTCCTCGCGGAAGAGCTCCACGGCACGCTCCATGACCGGCTCGGAGAGCGAGGCGTAGGTGGGACTGCGGCCGGCGACATAAGCGAGGTCTCGGTAGGAGTGTGCGTTCTCGCCGTTGAGCTCGGCCTCGGAGAAGAACCGGATCCAGTCCGGCTCGGGATCCGTGTCGAAGGCGATGTCGGCGAAGGTGTCCTCGGCCATCCGGACGGCCCGCCGGCACTTGCTGGGCTGGCCCATGTTGGCGTAGGCACGGGCCTCCATCGCATACAGCATCGCCTGCGTGCGCGCGGTGGCACAGTCACGACTGCCGTACTGCGCGAGATGGACGAGCTCGAGGGCATCGTCGGGACGGCCGAGGTGGATCATCTGTCGGCTCATTGAGGACAGGATGTACGAGCCGAGCGGCTTGTCACCCGCTTCCTTGGAGGCGTGCAGGGCGAGCACGAAGTACTTCTGAGCGGTGGGCTGCAGACCGACGTCGTAACTCATCCACCCGGCCAGCTCGGCCAGCTCGGCGGCGCACTTGAACAGACGCCGCTGGGTGGCCGGCGGCTGCGGCTCCTGGAGCAGGTCGGTGACCTCGTGGAGCTGGCCGACGACCGCCTTGCGGCGCAGCCCGCCGCCGCACTGGGCGTCCCACTGGCGGAACATGGCGGTCGTGGCCTCGAGCAGGTCGAGCTCCGGCGCGGACAGCCGGGCGCTTCTGCGCAGCGGGGCGGGCGGCTCCTGCTGTCCGTCGCCCGCCGGGGTGGGCACGAGCCAGCGCTGCATGGGTTCGACGAGGGCGGGGCCGGCGGCCAGGGAGAGCGAGGTGCCGAGGAATCCGCGGCGCGCCAGCATCAGGTCACTTCTGGAGAACTCGCCGAGCAGCGTGACGGTCTGGTCCGCGGCCCACGGCAGGTCCACGCCGGACACCGAGGGTGCCTGATGGGCGGAGCGCAGGCCGAGGTCCTCGATGGCGACGACACTGCCGAAGCGCTCGGAGAAGAGCTCGGAGAGGATGCGGGGAATCGGCTCGCGCGGCTGCTCGCCGTCCAGCCAGCGGCGCACCCGGGAGGTGTCCGTGCTGATGTGGTGGGCGCCCATCTGGCGTGCCCTGCGGTTCACTTGGCGCGCGAGCTCACCCTTCGACCAGCCGCTGCGCATGAACCAAGAACTCAGCTGCTCGTTGGGGCGCCTGCCGGCTGTCGTACCGTCTGCGCCACTGCCGCTCACTGGATTGCCCCCATCCGCCGAAGCCTCATCGCCCGAACCCCTACCAGAATGCAGTCAGTTGCGGCCGCCTGTGACCGGGTTGCACCCGTCGAACAGGAAACCGGATTGCCTCCGGCATACCCGGAAGCAGACTGCAATTGCAGGCGGGTGTACCGAAAGTAATGCCGCGATCACGCCTCCGGCGAGTGGGATTGCAGAATCGCCACCATTCGCCACCCCTCCGAGTGAACGCACTTGCCGCCGGGCGCGATTCACTTGACATACGACGATCAGGAAGCAGTGGAGCGTTGCGCACACAGGCGCGCGCCGCGTTCCGTGCGCCCCCACACGCCACCGCGCGCGGGCGGCACTCCGACGATGGCAACGGAGCGTCACCAGGGGACTCCAGGTCGTAACCACCGGCGCTTACGACCCGTTGGAGGGGGCATGGGCTTCACGATCGGCGGCACCCGGGGGATCAGTCAGATCCGGCCCGGCGCCCGGCGCCGCGGGCGCACGACAGAGGCCACCGCGGTGGCCGAGTACACCGGGCTGTGGGGTTGGGCGGTGATCCCGGGGGCGCGAGCGGTGTCCGGCAAGTGCTCCTGCGGGGAAGCCGGCTGTACGGCACCGGGAGCGCACCCCCTCGACTTCGCGCCCGAGGTACCGGCCGGGGCGACGCTCGAGGAGGCCGGCCAGGCGTGGGCCGACGTGCCGGGCGCATCGCTGCTGCTGCCCGTCGGCCGGAGCTTCGACATCCTCGACGTGGCCGCGGCGGCCGGCCGCCGCGCCATGGTGCGCATGGAGCGGATGGGCCTGCCGCTCGGCCCGGTCTGCGCCACACCGGGCGGGCGCTGCCAGTTCTTCGTGGCACCCGGCGCGGCCGTCGAGCTGCCCGGGCTGCTGTACCGGATGGGCTGGGACGACGCGGACCTGGATCTGGGCTGCCTGGGCCCCGGCGACCACATCACCGCCCCGCCGTCCGACCGCGGGGGCCTCGGACCCGTCCGCTGGCTGCGGCCGCCCTCCCTGGACACGGCGGCGGCCCCGCCGGAGGCCCGGCTACTGCTGGGCACGCTGGCGTACATCTGCCACCGCAGCCGGTCCTGATCCACGGGCGGCCGGGCCTGCTGCACGCGCAGAAAACACAGAAAGGCGCCCGGTCGACCTCAGGACGGCCGGGCGCCTTCACGCGCGGGTGCGCTCAGTCGCCGATGAGCGCGTCGACGAACGCCTCGGGCTCGAACGGGGCCAGGTCGTCCGCGCCCTCGCCCAGGCCGACGAGCTTGACGGGCACACCCAGCTCGCGCTGGACCGCGACGACGATGCCGCCCTTGGCGGTGCCGTCCAGCTTGGTCAGCACGATGCCGGTGATGTCCACGACCTCGGCGAAGACCCGCGCCTGCACCAGGCCGTTCTGGCCGGTGGTGGCGTCGAGGACGAGCAGGACCTCGTCCAGCGGACCGTGCTTCTCCACGACCCGCTTGACCTTGCCGAGTTCGTCCATCAGGCCCGTCTTGGTGTGCAGCCTGCCCGCCGTGTCGATGAGCACGACGTCCGCGCCCTCGGCGATGCCCTCCTTGACCGCGTCGAACGCGATCGAGGCCGGGTCGCCGCCCTCGGGCCCCCGTACGGTGCGGGCGCCGACGCGCTCGCCCCAGGTCTGCAGCTGGTCGGCGGCGGCGGCGCGGAAGGTGTCGGCGGCGCCGAGCACGACGGAGCGGCCGTCCGCGACCAGGACGCGGGCGAGCTTGCCGGTGGTGGTGGTCTTTCCGGTGCCGTTGACTCCGACGACCATGACGACGCCGGGAGTGTCGAGACCGCTCTCGGTCTTGACGGCACGGTCGAAGTCTGTGCCGACGAGCTGCAGCAACTCCTCACGCAGCAGCGTGCGCAGGCCCTCCGGAGTGCGGGTGCCGAGGACCTTCACCCGCTCACGAAGCCGCTCCACGAGCTCCTGCGTGGGGGCGACGCCCACGTCCGCGGTGAGCAGCGTGTCCTCGATCTCCTCCCAGGTGTCCTCGTCGAGGTGCTCGCGGGACAGGAGCGTGAGGAGCCCCTTGCCGAGCGTGTTCTGGGATCGGGCGAGGCGGGCACGGAGCCGGACGAGCCGGCCGGCGGTCGGCTCCGGGATCTCGACGGCAGGCGCGGGAGCCTCGGCGACGACCGGGTCCTCGACGGCGGCAGGCGTTTCGACGGCGTCCTCGGCCGTCGGGAGGTCGACCTCCTCGATGGTGCGGCGGGGTTCTTCCCGCGGTGTCTCCGCCTCTTCGCCGACATGCGGTTCGGCGGGCGGAGCAGTGATGGTCGGCGTGGTCGGCGGCGCCTGTGGCGGCAGCTGCTTCTTCTTGCGGCTGCTGACCACGAGGCCGCTGATCGCGCCGATCGCGACCAGGGCGATGACTACGGCAAGGATGACGATTTCCATAACCCGTCCAGTATCGGCCACAGCCGCGGCACTACGGGGGCGTCGGAGGATCACACAAAGGCCGACTCACCCATTTGGACGTTTTGGGGTGTTCGTACGATGCTTGATGGCTCCGGCTCTCTCCCGGCAGCCCTCCGGTCCCCCACTCTCCGGCGCCCCCCACCCCCCATGGAGCCACTTTCATGCCCCACGCCTCCGAATCCGAAGGCGCGATAGAGACCCGCGGCCTCGAGCCCGTTCCCGACGGCGAGCGCACCGGTCACGTCCGTGAGCTGTTCCCCACCCGGGTTGCCGCCAACATCAGCGTCCTGCTGCTCACGATGGGCGCCGGTTCAACGGACTGAACTTCTGGCAGGTACTGACCGTCGCGGTCGCGGCACCCGTCCTCTCGTACGGGATCGTGGGTCTGATCTCCATCGCCGGCAAGCGCGGGGGCTCCCCCGGCATGGCCCTCTCCCGCGCGGTCTTCGGACAGCACGGCAACCTCTTCCCCGGGTCGCTGATCCGGGTGGCCCGGTGGGGCTGGGAGACGATCGCCGTGCCGCCGCGCACACCGGCCGCACCGCCCGGATCCGAGGAGTCCGCGGCGCAACGGGAGCCCGCAACGCTGTCCATCTGACGCCACGTCAGCTAACGTCCCCCTTCGCCACGTCCGACCCGGCGGAGGGGGATTTCCCATGGCCTTCACGGTGGCCCGCTTCAACATGGTCGACCCGGCCGCGACTCCTGAGACCCTCGCGGCCCGCTACCGCGCGGCCCTGGAGATGGCCGCGTACGCCGACGACCGCGGCGTCGACACGATCCAGACGGAGGAGCACCACGGCGCGGACAACAACTGGCTTCCGTCCCCGCTGACCTTCGCGGGGGCCGTCCTCGGCGCCACCCGGCGGCTCGCCGTCACGGTCTCCGCGGTCATCGGTCCGCTGCACGATCCGCTGCGGCTGGCGGAGGACATCGCCGTGCTCGACCTGATCGGCAGAGGCCGGCTGGTCATGGTCGCCGGCATCGGCTACCGGCCCGAGGAGTACGAGCAGCTGGGAGTGGCGTGGGCCCGGCGCGGGGCGCTCCAGGACGAGCTGCTCGAGACGCTGCTCGCGGCGTGGACCGGCGAGACTTTCACCTACCGGGGCCGGACCGTGCGGGTCACCCCGCGCCCGTACACCCGTCCGCATCCGATGCTGCTCGTCGGCGGGTCGTCCCGCGCGGCGGCGCACAGGGCCGCCCGGTTCGGTCTGCCGTTCTTCCCCAGCGCGCATCTGCCGGAGCTGGAGGCGTACTACGAGGCCCGGCGGGCGGAGTACGGGACGGAGGGCTTCTGCATGATGCCCGCGGAGAAGACGCCGCTGCTGCACATCTCGGAGGATCCGGACCGCACCTGGGCGCTGTACGGGGAGCACTTCCTGCACGAAGCGCGGACCTACGCCTCCTGGCAGTCCAAGGACATCCGCTCCGCGGTGCGCTCCGGTGCGGCCACTGCCCCGGAGCTGCGCAGCGAGGGCGTCTACCGGATCGTGACGCCGGACGAGTGCGTGAGCCTGGGCGCCGAGAGCCTGGTGCTGCATCCGCTGTGCGGCGGCATGCCGGTGGACGAGGGATGGCGCAGCCTGCAGCTGCTGTGCGAACACGTACTGCCCCGGCTCACGCGCTGAGCCGGGGCAGTTCCGTGGCGAGGAGAGAGGCAGCGGGGATTAGCCCATCTCCTCCAACGCCTTGCCCTTCGTCTCCTTGACGTACCTGAGTACGAAGGGGATCGAGAGCACGGCGAAGATCGTGTAGATCACATACGTGCCGGACAGGTTCCAGTCGGCGAGGCTCGGGAAGCTCGCGGTGATGGTCCAGTTGGCGATCCACTGCGCGGAGGCGGCGACGCCGAGGGCGGCGGCGCGGATCCGGTTCGGGAACATCTCGCCGAGAAGGACCCAGACCACGACGCCCCAGGAGAGCGCGAAGAAGAGCACGAAGACGTGGGCGGCGACCAGGGCCACGAGGCCCTGGGTGTCGGGGAGCTTGCCGTCGACGAGGTCGGCGGAGAAGGCCCAGGCCTCGAAGGCCAGTGCGATCGCCATACCGGTGGAGCCGATGAGTGCGAGTGGCCGGCGGCCGATCCGGTCGACCAGCACCATCGCGATCACGGTGCCGACGATGTTGATGATCGACGTGGTGAACGAGTAGAGGAACGAGCTGGACGGGTCGACGCCGACGGACTGCCACAGGGTCGCGGAGTAGTAGAACGCGACATTGATGCCGACGAGCTGCTGGAAGACCGAGAGCCCGATGCCGACCCAGACGATGGGCAGGAGGCCGAAGCGGCTGCCGAGCAGGTCCTTGAAGGTGGACTTGTGCTCACGGTGCATCGCGTGGTCGATCTCCCGGACGCGGGCGTCCAGGTCGACGCTCTTGCCTTCGACGTCGGCGAGCACCTGCTTCGCCTGGTCGACCTTGCCGACGGAGATCAGGAAGCGCGGCGACTCGGGGATCGCGAAGGACAGCAGTCCGTAGAGCACGGCCGGGACGACCTCCACACCCAGCATCCACTGCCAGGCCTCGAGGCCGGCGATGTCGCCGCGCTGCTCGCCGTCGGCGAACTGGAGGATGCCGTAGTTCACCAGCTGGGAGACGGCGATGCCGATGACGATGGCGGCCTGCTGGAAGGAGGCGAGCCGGCCGCGGTAGGCGGGCGGGGAGACCTCGGCGATGTAGGCGGGTCCGATGACGGAGGCCATGCCGATGGCGAAGCCGCCGACGGTCCGCCACAGGGCGAGGTCCCAGAGCGCGAACGGCAGCGCGGAGCCGATGGCGCTGGCGATGAAGAGCACGGCCGCGATCTGCATGCAGCGGATGCGTCCGATGCGGTCGGCGATCCGGCCGGCGGTGGCGGCACCGACTGCGCAGCCGATCAGGGCGATGGCAATGACCTGGGCCAGCGTTCCCGAGCCGATGTCGTAGCGGTCCCGGATGGCCTCGACGGCGCCGTTGATCACGGAGCTGTCGTAACCGAAGAGGAAGCCGCCCATCGCGGCGGCGGCCGTGATGAAAATGACATGCCCGAGATGTTCGGGGTGGGCCGAGCGGGCTCCCGGTGCCGGTGGCGGCTGCGCGGTGCTGGTCACGTGTACTCCTGAGGCCGTCCGGCAGCTTCGCCGGGCGTGGGGGGCGAGCCCTTCCAGTGGGGCACAGCGTCGGGGGGCGCACCACTTGAAGGTAAAAGCAACGTTGCAGAGACTATGCCTTCAAGTTTCGAAGTCAATACCCTCGTTCGAATCTTCCTTGGGTGGCGACCTATCGACTTGCCTTCAAGTTTTGAAGAAGTGCGCTGGGAGCGTCTTGGCTCAGCGAAGGCGCTGGCTGATGACCTTGGAGACGCCGTCGCCCTGCATCGAGACGCCGTAGAGCGCATCCGCGACCTCCATGGTCCGCTTCTGATGCGTGATCACGATCAGCTGCGAGCTCTCCTGGAGCTCCTGCATGATCCGGATCAGGCGCTGGAGGTTGGTGTCGTCGAGGGCAGCCTCGACCTCGTCCATCACGTAGAACGGGCTGGGCCGCGCCTTGAAGATCGACACCAGCATCGCCACGGCCGTCAGGGACCGCTCCCCGCCGGAAAGCAGCGACAAGCGCTTCACCTTCTTGCCGGGCGGCCGCGCCTCGACGTCCACGCCCGTGGTGAGCATGTTGTCGGGATCGGTCAGCACGAGCCGCCCTTCGCCGCCGGGGAAGAGCCGGGAGAAGACGCCCTCGAACTCGCGGGCGGTGTCCCGGTACGCCTCGGTGAAGACCTGCTCGACGCGCTCGTCCACCTCCTTCACCACCTGCAGAAGGTCCGCACGGGTCTTCTTCAGGTCCTCGAGCTGTTCCGACAGGAACTGGTGACGCTCCTCCAGCGCCGCGAACTCCTCCAGGGCGAGCGGATTCACCTTTCCCAGCTGCTGATATGCCCGTTCGGCCGACTTCAGGCGCTTTTCCTGTTCGGCTCGGACGAAACGTCGGGGCTGGTTGCGAGGATGCTCCGGATCCTCCGGCAGTTCCTCGCCCTCGGCCGGCGGCGAAGGGGGCACGAGCTGGTCAGGACCGTACTCGGCCGCCAGCCCGGCCGGTTCCACGCCCAGCTCCTCCAGCGCCTTCGTCTCCAGCTGCTCGATCCTCAGCCGCTTCTCGGCGCCCAGCACCTCGCCGCGGTGCACCGAGTCGGTCAGCTTGTCGAGCTCGGCCTTGAGGTCGCGGCCGGTGCTGCGGGCGGCAGCCAGCTCCTGCTCGCGCTCCGCCTTGGCCGACTCGGCCGCGGCCCGCTCGGCCTCCGCCCGTACGAGCGACACCTCGACATGGGCCAGCAGCTGGCGGGCGCCGGCGGCGACGGCCGCGGCGACCTCCGCCTCGTGACGCAGCCGGTCGCGCCGCCGTTCGGCACGCGCCCGTGCCTCTCGCTCGGCGCGTGCCCCCCGGTCGAGCGCGTCCGCGCGCCCCGACAGCCCCTTGACCCGCTCCTCGTGCGTCCGGACCTGGAGGCGGGCCTCCATCTCGGTCTGGCGCGCGTTGGCGCCGTCGGCCGCGAGCCGGTCGCGCACATGGGTGTCGGGTTCCTCCTCGGCCGGAGCCTCCTCGGCGACGAGCAGTCGCTCGGCCAGCTCCTCGGCATCCTCGGTCGCCCGCTCCAGCGCCTCCTGTGCGCGGGCGGCGGCCGCGGCGGTCCGCTCTGCCTCACCTGCGGCGCCGCGGGCCTGGCCGGCGAGGCGGCCGAGGCGGCCGGAGACGGCCGACTTCTCACGGTCCGCGGCGCGCCGCCGCTCCCCCAACTCCTCGACGAGTGCGGCGCATTCGGAGCGACGGGCGGTGGCCTGCTGCTGGGCGGCGGCCAGCTCGTCGCACTGCAGGGCCAGTTCCTCGAGCTCGGCCGCCGCCTCGTCGACGGAGGCCTGCACCTCGAGCAGACTGGGAGCACCCGCGGAGCCGCCCTGGGCGAAATGCGCCCCGAGGACGTCACCCTCCGCGGTCACGGCGGTGACCCCGGGCCGCGCGTACACGAGATCCTCGGCGTCCTCGAGCGTCCCCACGACGACAAAACCCTGCAGCAGCCGCCGCACGGCGGGCATGAGCTCGGGCGGCCCGCTCACCAGGTCTGCCGCGTACGGCGGCCCGTCGGCGGACGCCTGCGGTCCGGTGGTCCCCGGCCCCATGGACTCCGGCCCCGTCGCGCCGGCGAGGAGCAGCGCCGCCCGGCCTCCGTCCTGTTTCCGCAGGAGGCGAATCGCCTCGGCCGCCGTGGCAGGGCCGGCCGCTGCCACCGCGTCCGCCGCCGCGCCGAGGGCAGCCGCCACGGGGATCTCGTGGCCGGGCGTAACGGTGAGCAGTTCCGAAGCCGGGCCGAGCAGACCCGCGGGCCGGTCCTGCGCCCCGAGAAGCGCACCGGTACCGTCCTTGCGGCGCAGGCCCAGCGCGAGCGCCTCGCGGCGGGCCGCGACGGCGGCGCGCTTGCGCTCTGCCGAGGTGAGCGCCTCGCGGGCCGTGCTCAGAGCCGTTTCCGCGTCGGCGAGTTCACGCTTCGCCGCGTCGTGGCGGTCCGCGAGCGCCGAGTCGTCGGCGTCCAGCCCGTCGACCTCGGCCTTGAGCTCCTCGTACTCCTCCTGCGCGGCGACGGCCCGCTCCTGGGCCTCGTCGCGTGCCACGGCCAGCCTGTCGATCTCGGCCTGCGCCGATGCCGCGCGCGAACGGGCCGCGTTGACCTGTCCGTTCAGCCGGGCGAGGCCCTCGCGGCGGTCGGCGATGGCGCGCGCCACGTCCTTGAGGCGCCGTTCCTCGACGGCCAGCTCCCGCTCGAGGTCGGCGCGGTGGGCGACGGTGTCCTCGAGGGCCCGTTCCGCCGCCTCCAACGCGGCTTCCAGCTCGGCCTCCTGCTCGCGGATGCGGGCGGCCTCGCGCTCCATGTCCTCCGGGTCGCGGCCCCGCCGTTCCTCCGCAGGCTGTGCGGTGGCGCTCTTGACCCGGGCGTCGGCAAGGGAGATGGTGCCCCGCACCCGCTCGGCCAGCTGGGAGAGCTCGTACCAGCTCTGCTGGGCGCGCTGCAGCCGTGGCGCCAGCCGCCGTACGTCGTCCTCGAGATCCGCCTCGCGGGTCAGCGCCGCCTTGAGCTCCGCCTCCGCGGCCTCCTTGCGCGCTTTGAGCGCTGCCTCGTCGGCGATCTCGGTGCGCAGCGCTTCCCGCATCCGTACGAGGTCGTCCGCGAGCAGCCTGAGCCGGGCGTCGCGCAGGTCGGCCTGGATGACCGCGGCCCGTCTGGCCACCGCGGCCTGCCGCCCGAGCGGCTTGAGCTGGCGACGCAGTTCGTCGGTGAGGTCCTGCACACGGGCGAGGTTGGCCTGCATCGCGTCCAGCTTCCGCAGCGCCTTCTCCTTGCGCTTGCGGTGCTTGAGGACTCCGGCGGCCTCCTCGATGAAGGCCCGGCGGCCCATCGGGTCGGCGTGCAGCACGGAGTCGAGCTGGCCCTGCCCGACGATGACGTGCATCTCGCGGCCGATACCGGAGTCGGAGAGGAGCTCCTGGATGTCGAGGAGGCGGCAGGTGTCGCCGTTGATCTGGTACTCGCTGCCGCCGTTGCGGAACATGATCCGCGTGATGGTGACCTCGGCGTAGTCGATGGGGAGGGCGCCGTCGGAGTTGTCGATGGTCAGGGAGACCTCGGCGCGGCCGAGCGGCGGCCGGCCGGTCGTCCCGGCGAAGATGACGTCCTCCATCTTTCCGCCGCGCAGGGACTTGGCCCCCTGTTCACCCATGACCCAGGACAGCGCGTCCACCACGTTGGACTTGCCGGACCCGTTGGGTCCGACGACGCAGGTGATGCCCGGCTCGAACCGCAGGGTCGTGGCCGAGGCGAACGACTTGAAACCGCGCAGGGTCATGGCCTTGAGGTGCACGCCGCCGGACTCTACCTTTCACTCGCGGTTTCACCCGTGAAGGTGCAGGGCACATCAGATGTTGAAGGAAGCACTTCAGGGACTACGGGGAGCCACGGGGGCAGAGGGCGGGCCGAAGGGCCGGATCAGGGGCCGGGAGCGCAGAAGCGCAAAAGAAAGAAGGGACGCCGAGGCGTCCCTTGCATATCTTGCTGCGCGATGACTCCAGCGGCTGACCGAGCTCAGGTGAGCGCGGGCTCCGCCTGGGGTACGTCGATGTCGATGCCGTCGAGCAGCGACTCTCCAGGGTGCTGAGCGACGGCAGCGTTGAGCGCGTCGTTCTCGGACTGAATCCGTACAAGCTCGGATTCAAGGTCCTGGACGCGCTGCTGAAGCCGTCGCATCTCGGCGAGGAGTCGCGGGTCGGAACCGCCGACGTAACCGAGAAGCGCCTTTGCCATGATGGATGGTCCTCCACACTGAGTGACCGACCGATGCGGTGTGGGTCGTGAGGGATTCGCACCCGCGGTGCTCGGCAGTCCTTCGAGTACTGCTTGCCGTGCTGCGGTTCTTACTGCCGAACAGCTGAGGTGCGCGGGGCTTCCAGACTCTCACCAAAAAGTTTGACGGTCAACACGATCACACCCCGTATCGACGGGCAGCCCGGGGGCATACGGCCGCTGAACACTGCGGCGGTGCCTGACCTGCGGGGCCCTGGGGGCGTGACGATCATCTTTCCTCGCGCAGCCTGGCATGACAAGCCTCTTCTTGGCAACCACCAGGTCGTTTCTGCCGCCGGCCAGTGTTCGGGTCTCCCCTCGAGGAGCCCCCGGCGGGCACCCCGCCGGGGGCTCGTCACCGGATGGCGAAGTCCGGATATCCGCCCCGGGGCGTGTCCCAGATCTCAGTCACTCCGTCGACACGGCCGGGTGTGTCGTCGGAGCGAAGCCACTCCAGCAAACGGTGGCAATTCTCACGTGACCCCTCGGCCACCACCTGCACCCTGCCGTCGTCGAGATTGAGGGCGAAGCCGGTGAGGCCCCCGATCTCCAGAGCGTTTGCCCTGGTGAACCAGCGGAAGCCCACTCCCTGTACTCGGCCGCGTACCCAGGCGGTCAGCCGTGCGGTGTCGTTCATGGCTGCACCGTAACCGGCCGGTTGCTTTTGCATCACATCGCCCCCGGGCCGCATGGCGTACAGTCCGGACGAATCAGCCTCACTCGTACGGGTGAGTCCGTTTGACGTATACGTCGCGCACCAGGAAGGCACAGCAGATGGGTCGCCATCGACGCTCCGCCCCCGCGCCGGCCGCAACCAACCACGCGGCAGGCTCGGCAGGCAGGCACCGGGGCGGTGCCGGCCGGAAGAATCGGGCAGGCCTGCCCGTACGCACCGGCCTGCTCGGGGCCTCTGCCGCCATAGCCGTCGGCGCCGTGCTCGTCACCAGCGGCGTCCTGCCGGGCGGCGACGACAAGCACACCGTGGGCAGCAGTTCCGACGTCCGGACCGAGATGCGCAACGAGGTGCCGTCGCGCCTGCAGGCGCAGGGCGACACGAGCGCCGAGCCGACGGCCGGGGCGTCCGCCTCCCCCAGCCGGACGTCCGAGCGTTCGCAGGCTCCCTCGAAGTCGCCGTCGAAGTCGCCCTCGCCCAAGCCTTCGACGACCACCGAAACGCCGAAGAAGAGCGAGTCCCCGAAGAAGAGCGAGTCGGCCAAGCCGTCGAAGTCGCCCTCCAAGGAGACGACGAAGACCCCCAAGGCGAGCAAGACGGCTTCGGCCCCGACCCGCGAGGCCACCCGCACCCCCGAGCGCACCGCCACGCCGTCGAAGCCCGCGCTTTCGAAGCCGGCCGCGCCCTCGAAGCCCGCCCCCTCGAAGCCGGCCCCCTCGAAGCCGGCCGCGCCCGATACGGAGGCGGCCGCCGCCGCAGAGGCCGACGTGATCGACCTGGTCAACCAGGAGCGCTCGAAGGTCGGCTGCAGCCCGCTGAAGGCGAGTGGCGAGCTGGCCGATCTGGCCCGCGCCCACAGCAAGGACATGGCCGAGCGCAACTTCTTCGACCACACCGACCCCGACGGCGAAACGCCGTGGGACCGTGCGGAGAAGGCCGGCGTCCGTAGTCTCGGCGCCGAGAACATCGCGCGCGGCCAGGGCGACGCCAAGGCCGTGATGAACGCCTGGATGAGCAGCGAGGGACACCGCGCGAACATCCGGAACTGCGACTTCAACACGCTGGGCGTCGGTGCCCACATGGCCGACGGCGGCCCCTGGTGGACGCAGAACTTCGGCTACTGATCCCGCCGATCGAACAAGACGGCCCCTGACACTCGGAGGTGTCAGGGGCCCTTCGCATGGTGCCGGCGGCTCGTGAGCGGGTACGACGCCGGGCGCGAAGGCGCCGCGCTGTAGCGGCACGGAACCGGTGGAGCGGCAGCCTCCGCCGCGCGGAGGACCGTGCGTGGCAGGTCAGGAAACGGTGCGCGGCACCCGCTGGCAGCGCGGGCAGAAGTAGCTGGACCGGTTCATCCACGGGCGGCGGCGTATCGGGGTGCCGCAGCGTCGGCACGGCTCGCCCTCACGCCCGTAGGCGTCCAGGGAACGGTCGAAGTAGCCGGAGTCCCCGTTCACGTTCACGTACAGGCTGTCGAACGTGGTGCCGCCGACCGCGAGGGCCGCCGTCATCACCTCCCGCACATGCAGCAGCAACTCCACCGAGCGGGGCCGGGTGAGCGTCGCCGTGGGCCGCTCGTAGTGGAGCCTCGCCCGCCACAGGGCCTCGTCGGCGTAGATGTTGCCGACGCCGCTGATCAGCGACTGGTCGAGCAGGGCGCGTTTGACGGTGGTGCGGCGGGCCCGCATCGCGGTGTGGAAGGCGGTGTCGTCGAAGAGGGGGTCGAGCGGGTCACGGGCGATGTGCGCGATGACGTCGGGCAGGCCGTCCGGCGAGTTCTCGTGCAGGGACAGGCCGCCGAAGGTGCGCTGGTCGACGAAGCGCAGCTCGGTGCCGAGCGCGTCCGCGAAGCGGATGCGGATGCGCAGGTGCTTCTCGTCCTGTGCTTCCTGCGGCTGCACGAGCAGCTGGCCGCTCATCCCGAGATGGCCGAGGACGGAGGTGTCCGTGTCCTCGAGGGGGAGCCACAGGTACTTGCCACGCCGGCAGGCGTCGCCGACGGTCCGGCCCTTCAGCCGCGCGGCGAAATCCTCGCCGCCTGCCAGGTGTCTGCGGACCGCGCGCGGATGGAGGACCTGGACCTCGGCGATGGTTCGCCCGCTGACCCAGTTCTGCAGGCCGCGGCGTACGACTTCCACCTCGGGCAGCTCGGGCACGGGTCTCCTCGGATGACTCACACGGTGACGTCACGCAGCGTACAGGCCGGCCGTCCTCGCGGGAGCGCCGGGGGGAAGCCGTGAGGCCCCTCGCCACCGGAATCCACCCCGGGGCGAGGGACCTCACGCGAAACCGCGGACAGCCGACGGGCCGCAGGACTCAGGCGGAAGCCCGGTCCGCGGGTGCCGTGCCGGCTGCGGTGTCGGAAGAGTCGGGTGCCGTGTCGGAAGAGGTGTCGGCGTCCCCTTCCCCGGTGGCGACCCCGTTCTCGGCGGCGGCCTTGGCCGCCGCCACACGCTCGTCCGCGGCGGCTCGGATCTCCCGCCACGCGGACTCCGCCGCCTGCTGTTCCGCTTCCTTCTTGCTGCGGCCGGTGCCGGTGCCGTACGAGACACCACCGACGCGGGCGGCAGCAGTGAAGACCTTCTCGTGGTCCGGGCCGGTCTCCGTGACCAGGTACTCGGGGACTCCGAGGCCCTCGGCCGCGGTGAGCTCCTGGAGACTGGTCTTCCAGTCCAGGCCGGCGCCGAGGTTCGAGGACTTCTCGATCAGCGGGTCGAAGAGCCGGTGCACCAGCTCGGACGCCGCCTCGAGGCCCTGGTCGAGATAGACCGCGCCGATCACCGCTTCAAGGGTGTCGGCGAGGATGGATGCCTTGTCCCGGCCGCCCGTGCCCTCTTCGCCGCGGCCGAGCCGGATGAAGGAGCCGAGTTCCAGGCCACGTCCGACCTCCGCCAGCGCACGCGAATTGACCACCGCGGCCCGCAACTTGGCCAGCTGGCCTTCGGGCAGGTCGGGGTGGGTGCGGTACAGCGTGTCGGTGACCACCAGGCCGAGCACGGAGTCTCCGAGGAACTCCAGCCGCTCGTTGGTGGGCAGACCGCCGTTCTCGTACGCGTAGGAACGGTGCGTCAGCGCACGCACCAGAAGGGCGGACTCGAGTCGATACCCGAGCCGCCCTTCCAGAAGCGTGTGGGACGAGGCATTGTCCGTCTTGTTGGACTCAGACATTGCGCCTCTCACCAGCCGCTCAGACCTCGAGGACCTGGCGCTTGTTGTAGGTGCCGCAGCTCGGGCACGCGATGTGCTGCTGCTTCGGCTCCTGGCAACGCTCACACGAAACCAGGGTGGGGACCGCAGCCTTCCACTGCGACCGGCGGTGGCGCGTGTTGCTGCGCGACATCTTCCGCTTCGGAACAGCCACGGCTACTTCTCCTGCTTCTCGTCGACGCCCGCTTCGGCGCCGCCCATGTTGTCCTTCTCGCCGTCCTGAACGGTCTCGGCGAGTCCCTGCAGTGCCGCCCAACGGATGTCGACGGCGTCATGGTGGTGGTCCGGGTTCTCGTCCAGCCTGATTCCGCAATCGGAGCACAGGCCGGCACAGGTCTCCCGGCACACCGGCTGCATCGGCAGTGCGAGCACCACCGCATCACGCAGCACGGGCTCGAGGTCGAACATGCCGTCCTCGAGGAAGAGCCTGTCCTCGTCCTCTTCGTCTTCGACGGGCTCCGCAGCACGGCTGCGGCCCCGGTCGTCGCCTTCGGGGTACGTGAACATCTCCTGGAAGTCCGCGGCAACCTCTTGTTGCAGCGGCTCCAGACACCTTACGCACTCCCCCTCGGCGCTCGCACGGGCGGTGCCCGTGACGAGCACCCCTTCCATGACGGACTCGAGGCGGAGGTCCAGCTCCACCGGCGCGCCCTCCGGCACTCCGATGACATCGGCGATGCCGAGGTCCTTCGGTGCGTCCACCGTGCGGGAGAGCCGCTGCAGCGCACCGGGCCGCCGTCCCAGCTCGTGTGTGTCGAACACGAGGGGATTGCGATGGTCGAGGCGCGTGCTCAGGGGTCTTCCTGCTTTCGGTTCGTGGGGAGGGGCCGTCCCGATTCGCGGAGCGAAGCGGACAGCCGGGATCGCGGAACTACGCGCGACCGAAGAGCCAGGATACTGGAACGTCCGCCATAGACCCAATCCGGGCCGTTCAGCGCCCCTGCTCGTACCGGTTCAGCTGCTCGAGGTCGATCATGCCGGTGTCGAAAAGGCTGGTCTCGTCCAGCGCGGCGCCCTGCTGCGGCTGGGGCTGGGGCTGGTATTCGGGCTGCGGCTGCTGGTAGGCGTACGGGTCGTGCTGCGCGTACTGCTGGTCGTAGCCCTGCTGCGGATACCCGGCGTAGGGGTCGGGCTGCTGCTGGTAGCTCGCGTAGGCCTCCTGCGGGGCGTACGTGTACGGGTCCGGCTGGGGCGGGATCTGCGGCTGCGCCTCCGGCTGCGGCGGACGGTACGTGTAGGCGTCCGGTGCGCGCTCGGGGGCCGGGTCGGCGAGCTCCGCGAGACCGGCCAGATAGTCGGCGTCGCTGGTGTGCTGGTGGCCGCCGGCGGCGTCCTGGGCGGCCATGTGCGCGCCGAGGTCGTCCGTGGCGATGCGGCCGTGCAGCTTCTGGCGGCCGCGGCCGACCGCTTCGAGCGTCTTGGAGAGCACGGCCTCGAAGGCGCCGAGCTTGGCGTCGACGTACTGGTCCGCGCGCTGGATGAGCGTCTGCGGGTCGTTGCTGTGCTCGGGGGCGTCCTCGTCGGCGTAGCCCTGCTCGTCGAGTCCGGGGCCACGGCCCAGCAGCTTCTCGCGGCCCCGGTCGACGGAGCCGATGGTCTTGTTGAGGACGACCTCGAAGTTGGCGAGCTTGGAGTCGACGTACTCGTCGGCCTCCGCGCGGATCTCCTCGGCCTCCCGGCGGGCTTCGGCGAGGATGCGGTCGGCCTCGTCCTGCGACTGGCGGGCGACCTGGGTGTCGGAGATCAGAGAGCCGCGCTCGGCGTGGGCGGACTCGATGATCCGCTCGGCCTCCCGGCGGGCCTGCTCGACCATCTGCTCACGGCCGCCGATGAGCTCCTGCGCCTGGGCCAGGGACCCCGGCAGGGCCTCGTGCACCTCTTCGAGCATGGCGAGCAGCTCGGCGCGGTTGACCACGCAGGACGCCGACATGGGCATGGAGCGGGCGTTCCCGACCGCTTCGACGATCTCGTCGAGCTTCTTCTGCACGTCCACCGTGGTTCGCCACTCTCTACTGCGGATTGGAGACGGACGGGGACGACTGTACGGGCAGTCCGTGCCCGCCCGACACCGGCTGACGCGTTGTCAGGTCAGCCCTTTTCCGCGAGCCGCCGGACGAGTGCGCGGTGGACGGTGTCGGGCAGCAGGTGGGACACGTCGCCGCCCCATGCGGCAACCTCCTTGACCAGGCTGGAGGAGAGGAAGCTGTAGGTCGGGTTGGTGGGGACGAAGAGCGTCTCCACGCCCGAGAGGCCGTTGTTCATCTGGGCCATCTGCAGCTCGTAGTCGAAGTCGCTGACCGCTCGCAGCCCCTTGACGATCGCGGGGATGTCGCGCTCCTTGCAGAAGTCGACGAGGAGCCCGTGGTGCGACTCCACCACGACGTTCCCGTACTCGCGGGTCACGTCGCGGATCAGCTCCATCCGCTCGTCGACGGTGAACAGTCCCTGCTTGGACTGATTGATCATCACCGCGACGTGTACGACGTCGTACAGCTTGGAGGCGCGGGCGATGATGTCGAGGTGTCCATTGGTGATGGGGTCGAACGACCCCGGACAGACTGCTCGGCGCAACTGAAGTCCCTCGCTCTCCGGTCCGGTCATGGTGCGTCTTCGCACGTAGAGGCGGCGCGACCGTACCAAAGCGTCCCCTCGCCGTAGCGACGGGCCCGCAGTGGGACGAAGCCCTGGGGCCAGTTGAACTCCCCGCCTCTGGTGCTGCGCTCCACGGTGACGAGCGCATCGGCGGCGAGCCAGCCCTGGCGGCGGAGTGTGAGCAGAATCTCGCCAAGATCGTCGTCGGTGACGGCGTAGGGCGGATCGAGGAAGACGACGTCATAGGGGGCGTCCGGCGCCGGTCCGGTGACGATCTGTTCCGCTTTGCCGGTGCGGACCTCCGCGCCGGGCAGACCGAGCGCGCGCACGTTCTCCCGGACGACGCGGGCGGCGCGGGCGTCCGCCTCGACCAGCAGGGCATGGGCGGCGCCGCGCGACAGCGCCTCCAGGCCGACGGCGCCGGAGCCCGCGTACAGATCGGCGATGCGGATGCCCTCGAGCGCGCCGAGCTGCGCCTCCCAGCTGGAGAACAGCCCTTCCCGGGCGCGGTCGGAGGTGGGGCGGGTGCCGGTGCCTGGCGGTACGGCGAGGCGGCGTCCACCGGCCGCACCGGCGATCACGCGGGTCATGAAGGGCCTCTCTCGTCGGGCTGACGCCCCAAGTCTCTCAGCCCTTGTCGAGGTACTGCTCGCGCTCCTTGTCCAGCAAGGCGTCCAGTGCGGTGCGCAGCTCGGGCAGGCCCGTCAGCTCCGGGTCGGCTGCGACGATCGCGACCGCTTCCTCGCGGGCGGCCGCGATGACCTCCTCGTCCTCGATGACGGCGAGCATCCGCAGCGAGGTGCGCACCCCGGACTGGGCCTGGCCCAGCACATCGCCCTCGCGGCGCTGCTCGAGGTCGATACGGGAGAGCTCGAAGCCGTCGAGCGTCGAGGCGACGGCGGCCAGGCGCTGACGGGCCGGGCTCGCCTCCGGCATCTCGGTGACCAGCAGGCACAGGCCGGGGGCCGAGCCGCGGCCGACGCGCCCGCGCAGCTGGTGGAGCTGCGAGACGCCGAAGCGGTCCGCGTCCATGATCACCATGGCGGTGGCGTTGGGCACGTTCACCCCGACCTCGATGACCGTGGTGGCGACCAGGACGTCCACGTCGCCGCGGGCGAAGCGACGCATCACGTCGTCCTTGTCGTCGGGCTGCATCCGCCCGTGCAGGACCGCCACGCTCAGACCGCTCAGCGGGCCCTTGGCCAGCTGGTCGGCGATGTCGACGACGGCGAGCGGCGGGCGCTTCTCCGCCTCGTCCTCCGGCGAATTCTTCTTCGGCTTCTCGTCCTCCGCGTCACCGATCCGGGGGCACACGACATAGCCCTGGTGGCCGTTCTCCGCCTCTTCGCGCACCCGCTCCCAGGCACGGGCCAGGAAGTGCGGCTTGTCGGCAGCCGGCACCACGTGGCTCGCGATCGGCGAGCGGCCGGCGGGCAGCTGGTCCAGTACGGACGTCTCGAGGTCGCCGAAGACGGTCATCGCGACCGTACGGGGAATGGGGGTGGCGGTCATGACCAGCAGGTGCGGGGGCTGCTTGCCCTTCGAACGCAGGGCGTCGCGCTGCTCCACGCCGAAGCGGTGCTGCTCGTCGACGACGACCAGACCGAGGTCGTGGAACTGCACCTTGTCCTCGATCAGCGCATGCGTGCCGATGACGATCCCGGCCTCGCCGGTCACCAGGTCGAGCAGCGCCTGCCGTCGGGCGGCCGCCCCCATGGAGCCGGTGAGCAGCACGACCTTGGTGCCGTGGTCGGAGCCCCCCAGCATGCCGCCCTCCGCAAGGTCGCCCATCATCTCCGTGACCGAGCGGTGGTGCTGCTGGGCGAGAACCTCGGTGGGGGCGAGCATCGCGGCCTGGCCGCCCGCGTCGACGACGGCGAGCATCGCCCGCAACGCGACCATCGTGTTGTGCGTGACGGTGAAATGGTCGGTGACATACGCGTGACTCGGGTGAGCCACGCTGATGCACTGGACAGGCTTCCTGCCGACGTACTCCACCGCGCGAATTCCGCGGCGGAAGGTGTTGTACTTCGGGCGGGCGCGCAGACGGTTCATTTTACGTGACAGCCGAAACGGGGTGTATTCCTCGGGCAGAGCCACGGAAACGTAGAATGCGTCCCGCTTCGCCAGGACCCGGGCTCTTCCTCCCAGGGATCGCACCAGCCACGCCACGCCGTCGGCCAGCCGCCGGGACGCCGAGCAGAAAGAAATGCTCATACCGTCGGCGTCGAGGGTTCCGTCCGCGTCCATGAGTCCTTGCAGGATCGCCAGCCGATTCTTGATCGAGGCATTCTTGTAGGGCTCCGGCACGAACTTCTCGTGCGAGGCCGCACCCCACAACCCCATCTCACGCAGCGAAGCAATGACAGGGTTCCGGCGGTTTCCGCCCCTTGGCGCGGTCATGCGAAGTGTGAAGTCGCAGCGTGATCCTGGCACGGGTACCAAGTGACACTCGGGGGCGATGGCAGCCCGCACTGCCTCGAGGATCTCCTCGTCGACACTGGAGACACGGAGATTGTGACGGAATGATCCGTCTCCCAGGAGAACACCGAGCAGGTAGGGGTCGACCGAGAGATCCACACCGCTGTCGAGGTCGACCGGAACGGCAGCCGGCAGATACCACTTCGACGAACCGTTGGCTTTGAACGTGTCCTTCCTGATCTCCCTCGTGGTCATGGTCTTGGGCTGCTGACCGCGGTGCCAGCCGCAGCTCGTACCGACGATCCACAAATGCTCGTCATCGCATTCGACGGAACTTCCGTCCGAGAGCACAAGGCGCCAGACGTCACGCTCGCCTTGAGGAAAGACACCATCCACGACAGCGACCTCCCCAGACGGAACAACCACATCGTCGCCGCGCGCGATGTCGCCCATCCGGTGATAGCCGCTCGGCGTCAACACCAGGGAATCGAGGGGCTGTGCTTTGCCCGAGCCGACCTCGCCCTGGAGGAGGCGGTGCATCGGGTGCTCGGTCGCCAGGTCGTCGAAGATCTCCTTGCTGACCGACTGCTGGCCGTCGGTGAGGGTGAACGGCAGCCTGGCGTCGAACGCGTCGAGAAGTCCGCCGGGGGCGGGGCGGCGGGCCACCGCGGGCAGTTGGGTGTCCGCGAACCGCCGGCGGGCGAGGGCCACCTGGAGGACGAACGCCTCGTCCCACTTGAGGCGCTCCCTGGCCTCTGCGATGTCGGCCTTGGTACGCGGGCGGTGGATCTTGCGCAGCGCGTCCGGCAGGGTCGCCATGCCGCGGCCCTCGCGCAGCGCCGGAGGCAGCGGGTCGACGACGTCCACCGCCCGGTCCAGCACCGCGTCGACCGCCTTGGAGATCTTCCAGGACTCCAGCTGCTTGCAGGCGGGATAGATCGGGATGAGCTGATTGGCGAAGGCGTCCACGGCGTCGGCGGCGCTCGCGCCGCCGCTGAGCGGCTCGTACGCGGGATGCGAGAGCTGCAGCTTGCGGTTGAACACGGACACCTTGCCGGCGAACATCGCGCGGGTGCCCGGCAGCAGGTCCTTGTGCGGCTTGTGGACGCCCTTGCCGAAGAAGACCAGCTGGAGCCGGCCGCTGCCGTCGGTGATCGTCACCTCCAGGCGCCTGCCCCGGCCCTGGTTGAACGTGAGGATCCGCGCGTCGGCGACTTGGGCCACCACCGTGACGTGCTCGTCCAGCGGCAGCTCGGACAGGGAGGTCAGCTCCCCGCGCTCCGCGTACCGCCGTGGATAGTGGTGCAGCAGGTCACCGAGGGTGTGCAGGTCGAGATGCTCGGCCATCACCTTGGCGGTGGCGGCACCGAGCGTCTTCTTGAGGGGTTCGTCGAGCGCGGACACGCGATCCATTGCACACCACGCCACCGACAGCCGTCGCGCTCCTGTTGATAACTCCTGGTCAAGGCGGCGCCGCGCGCCCTACGATGGCCGTTCTTTCCCTCCTCTTCGCGATCACCGTCGTACGGGATCGCCCGACCCCGCGCCGTCGCCCGACCCCCCACCGGCGCAGCGACGATGACATCTGAGACGACACCGGCCACCGGTACGACACCGCACACCTTCCAGGTCGATCTCCGTGGCCTGGTGGACCTGCTGTCCCACCACCTCTACTCCAGCCCCAAGGTCTATCTGCGCGAGCTTCTGCAGAACGCGGTGGACGCGATCACCGCCCGGCGGGCCGAACAGCCCGACGCGCCCGCGCGCGTGCGGCTGTACGCCGAGGACGGCGGCCTGCGCGTCGAGGACTCGGGCATCGGCCTGACCGAGACCGATGTACACAGCCTGCTCGCGACCATCGGCCGCAGCTCCAAACGGGAGGGGCTCGAGTCCGCCCGGGCCGAGTTCCTCGGGCAGTTCGGCATCGGCCTGCTCGCCTGTTTCGTCGTCGCGGCCGAGATCCGCGTGGTGAGCCGCAGTGCCCGTACGCCCGACGCTCCGCCCGTCCAGTGGTCGGCCCGCGACGACGGTTCGTACACCGTGCGCACTCTGCCTGACAGCGCTCGGCCGGAGCCCGGCACGACCGTGTACCTGACGGCCCGCCCCGGCAGTGGCGACTGGCTGTCGGAGCAGCGGGTGATCGCCCTGGCACGCGACTTCGGATCGCTGCTGCCGTACGACGTCGTGGTCGGCGACACGGCAGTCAGCGACCTGCCCGCGCCCTGGGACCGCACGTATCCGGGGCCGGCGGCGCGGCGGGTCGCCCTCGCCCGTCACTGCCACGAGCTGTTCGGCTTCACCCCGCTCGACTCCGTCGACCTCGACCTTCCCGTCGCCGGTGTACGTGGCGTCGCCTACGTGCTGCCGTCCTCGGTCAGCCCGGCCCGGCGCTCGGGCCACCGCGTGCACCTGAAGGGCATGCTGCTCACCGACCGCGCCGACGAACTCCTCCCCGACTGGGCCTTCTTCGTGCGGTGCGTCATCGACACCGACAGTCTGCGGCCCACCGCCTCGCGCGAATCGCTGTACGCGGACGAGACGCTCGCCGCCGTACGCGAAGCCCTCGGCGACCGCATCCGGGAGTGGCTGACGGGGCTGGCCGCGGGCGACCCCGAGCGGCTGGAGCAGTTCCTCTCCGTGCACCACCTGGGTGTGAAGTCACTGGCCAGGCACGACACGGAGATGCTGCGCACGATGCTGCCGTGGCTGCCGTTCGAGACCACGGACGGCAGGATCGGTCTGGAGGAGTTCGCCCAGCGCCACCCGGTGGTGCACTTCGCCCGGACCGTCGAGGAGTACCGGCAGGTCGCTCCGATCGCGTCCGCGCAGGGCATCGGGCTGATCAACGGCGGCTACACGTACGACACCGAACTCGTCGAAAGCCTGCCGTACGTACGGCCCGGCACGGTGGTCGCCGAGCTCGACGCGGACACGGTCACCGCCCACCTCGACGCCGTCGACCCCGCGGAGGAGCTCGCCCTCGCCGGCTTCCTGGCCGCCGCGCGCGCCAAACTCGACCCGCTCGGCTGCGACGTGGCGCTGCGCGCCTTCCACCCGCTCACCGTGCCCGCCCTCCACCTCGACGACCGGGCCGCCCGCCACGAGCAGGCCCGCGCGGACGAAGAGGCGCAGGCCGACGACCTGTGGGCGGGCATCCTCGGGTCGCTGCGGGGCAGCGCGCCGCGCGCCCGGCTCGTGCTGAACCACCTCAACCCCCTGATCCGCAGGATCAGTTCGCTCGACGGGGAGCTCGCCGGCACCGCCACGGAGGCGCTGTACGGGCAGGCGCTGCTGATGGCTCAGCGACCACTGCGACCCGCCGACTCCGCGCTCCTCAACCGCGCGTTCATGGGCCTGCTGGAGTGGGCCACCCACGACCAGGAGAACGGCCGATGAGCCTCGCGACTCCCCCTGACGCCGACGCGCTGCGCCGGGCTCTGAACGACAACTACACGGAGCCGGAGGGCCCGGCGCGCAACGCGCGCGCGGAGCGGCTGTTCGCCGAGATCGAGCAGCTCGGCGACACCGCACTCGTCATCGACGGCCTCGACCATCTGATGCAGGTCTACAACTACAGCTCCGAGGCGGACAGGATGTTCGTCCCCTTCGCCCGGCTGCTGCGGATGTGGGACGAGCGGCCCGAGGACTTCGACCGGCGGCAGGTCCATTCGCTGTTCTGGATGTTCAAGTGGGTCTCCAGTGGGATGATCGACCAGCCGCACATCCCACTCGCCTCCATCGAGAAGTGGCAGGCGGAGATGGAGCACCGCTACCGGCTCGCCGGCCACTCCGAGCGGGCCGTGCGCCAGGGCGAGATGCGTATCGCCCGGCATCTGGGCGACATGGAACGGGCCCGGCGGGCGTACGGCGCCTGGCAGGCCGCCGACCGTGACGACAAGAGCGACTGCCACGCCTGCGAGTTGCGGGCCCAGGGCTCGTGGCAGGCCCACCAGGGCGACGAGGAGGGGGCGCTCACGACCTGGCGGCCTGTCCTGGAGGGCGAGTTCACCTGCGCGCACGAGCCGCACGCGGTGCTCGCCGCCTCGCTGCTGCCCCTGCTGCGGCTGGGGCGCACCGAGGAGGCCCGCGCGCACCATCTGCGCGGCTACCGGCTGGTCCGGTCGAAGGAGAGCATGCGCAGCGCGGTCGCGCAGCACGTGGAGTTCTGCGCACTGACCGGCAACGAGGCACGGGGCCTGGAGATACTCGCCGAACGGCCCGCGTACTTCACCGACACCGGGGAGCCCAGCAGCCTGCTCGGCTATCTGCAGGTCACCACGTTGCTCACCGACCGGCTGACCGTCCTCGGCCACGGCGAGCAGAGCCTGCCCGGTCCCGGGGGCCGCAGCTGGACCGCCCGTGAACTGGCCGCTCACGCCCGCACGGAGGCGCTCGCCATCGCCGCCCGCTTCGACACGCGCAACGGCAACTCGTACGTGAGCGAGAAGTGCGTCGAGCGCATGGACCGCGCACCGCTGGTGGACCGCCTGCCGCTGGGCGTGCGGGCCGCACGGCCGGTGGCCGCACCGCGTGAGGCGACGGCAGCGGCGCCCTCGGTGGAGACCGGGCCCGGGGGCGGCATGTCCGGTGCCGGCGTGTCCGGGCTGCTGGCCGAGGCGCGTCGCCTCTCCGACGCCCAGCACCCGGACGCGACGGCCGCGTGGGCCGCCGCCACCCGGGCCGCCGGGCAGGAGGGCGTCGAACTCGGCGTGCTCGACCGGGCGGAGATCGACGAGCACCGGGGCATGGCGCCCGGTACCCCGCCGGCCGGGGCGATCGAGCTCTTCACGTCCGCGGCCCGCCTTTACGAGTCGGCCGACGAGCCGGGGCGCGCGGCGTCGGCACTCGCCAGGGCGGCGTACTGCCTCGGGCTCGACGGTCGCCTCGACGAGGCGCTGGCCGCCGTGCAGGAGCCCTGCGACCGGTCCCTCGCCCTGTACGCCGAGGGCCGGGCGACCGCACGGCAGACCGGCAGGGCGCTGCTGTGCCGCGTCCGGATCCTCCACGACCTCATCCAGGGCATGCAGCTCAGGGAGGCCGTGGAAGCGGCCGTCGCGTCCTTGGAGGAGGCGGTGCACGCGCTCCTCGCCTTCGCGGAACCGGAACGGGCGGAGCCTGGGGTCGGCGTCGTGATCGGTGAGGCGCTCGGCTACCTGGGCGACATCACCGCGTTCCGTGGTGACGCGGCGGGGGCGGCGGAGCTGTACGCCCAGGCCGCCGACGCGTGCCTCGAGGCGGGCCGGCCCTGGTACGCGGTGCAGCCCGAGACCCAGCTGGCCGGAGTCAGCCGGCACCTCGGCGATCTGGAGACGGCCGAGCGCGCCTCCCGCGCCGCCCTGGAGCACGCGGCGCACTTCCCCGGGGCCTCTGGGCGCTGCCGTCTGCACCTGCAGCTCATGGAGACGCTCGCCGACGCCGGCAAGTTCGACGAGGCCGCCGAACATGCCCTGGAGGCGGCGCACTGGGCCGACGAGGCGGGCGAGACGGCGGGCAACGGGGCATACGCCCGGCACCGGCTGGGCGGGTTCCTGCTGCAGCTCGGGCGGGTGGACGAGGCCGCGGCGGTGCTGGAGTCGGTGCTGCCCGACCTGACGGCGGAGGGCCACGGCGACGGCATGATCGTGCAGACGCTGTGGTGGCTGGGCGACTGCTGCACGGCGCTGGACGAGCCGCGTGAGGCGGCGGAGCACTGGCTGAAGGCGGCGGACATCGCACGCGGCCGGCCGGAGCAGCGCGACCACGCGATGCTCGCGAATCTGGCGGGCCAGGCGCTGTTCCGCGCCCAGCTCAACCCCGAGGCGGAGCTGGCGTATCGGCGGGCCGGCGACCTGTGGCGCGACCTCGGCGACGTGCACGCGCTCGTGCGGACGCTGCGGGTACGGGCGTGGATCGCCGTACGCGACGGGCAGGCGGGCGTGGCGGCGGCGCGGGACCTGATGACCGCTGCTGCGGCGGAATGCGAGTCGGCGCAGGCCGCCTGCGAGGACGCCGAAGCCGCGGCCCTGCTGCGCGCCGAACTGGCGGACACCTACCGCCAGACCGGCGACCTGATCGCGAGCTCCTGCGACGGCGAACCGGGCGACGACGCCGACGGTTCGGCCCGGGCGGCGTACGAGGAGGCGGTCGGCTACGTCACGCGGGCGGTGGCGACCTTCGACGAGGCGGGCGACCGCTTCACCGACCTGCGCACGGGCGCGCAGCTCATGGCGGCGTGGCTCTACGCGTCGCTCTCGGACGCGGCGCCGTCGCGGTCGCTGGCGAGGTCCGTGCTGGCGACGTACGCGGCGGCCTCCTCCTCGCCGGAGAGCAGCGAGACGGCGGTGTCCCGCTGCGACGAGGCCCGGGCGGTGCTGGCGCAACTGTCCCAGTAGCCGGAACGGGCCGTCTCGTCGGCGGGGCCGGGCAAGTCCCGGCCCCGCCGACGATCGGGCGGAGGCCCGCCAGGTGCGGCAGGTCCCAGCTCCGCCGGGCCGTGGGGGAGGCTGAGGCGCGGGGTTCGGGGCAGAGCCCCGACAGGACCGGCGCACCCGGCCCCGCCGGCGACCAAGGCGCAGGCCGGGGGCAGCGCCCACGCCCCCCGGGCGCTACTCCACCCCGATCAGCAGCGGCGTCGCCCCCTCGCCCCCCTCGTACACCGCCGTGTCCACCGCCAGATAGCCCTCCCTGACGTGCGCCTCGAGGCGCCCCGACAGCCCCTCGGGCGCCGACGTCCCCAGGACCAGCGTGACCAGTTCGCCGCCCGCCGAGAGCATGCGGTCCAGCAGCGTCAGCGCCGTCGCCGTCAGGTCCTCGCCGATCACCGCGACGTCCCCGTCGATCAGGCCGAGCACGTCCCCGGCCTGGCAGACGCCGGCCGACGTCCACGACTGGCGTTCCGCCACGGCCAGTTCGGCGTACCGGGTCGCGCCGGCCGCGGCGGTCATCGCGACCACGTCCTCGTCGAAGCGGCGGTCCGGTGCGTGGACGGCGAGGGCCGCGATGCCCTGGACCGCCGAGCGGGTCGGGATCAGGGCGACGCGGACGCCCTCCGTGCGGGCCTGTTCCGCCGCTGCGGCGGCCGTGTGCCGCAAGGAGGTGTCGTTGGGCAGGAGGACCACCTCGCGGGCGTGTGCCCGGCGGATCGCCTCGACGAGTTCTCCGCTGGCCGGCGGCTCCCCGGGCCGGGCCAGGACCGTGGTCGCGCCGGCCTGGCCGCACAGCTCCGCGAGTCCCTCGCCCTGGACCACGGCGACGACCGCCCGCTGGGCCTGTTCGCGGGCAGGGGCCGCCGCGGAGTCGAAGTGTGTGATGCGGATGCGGTAGGGCCGTCCCGCTTCCACGCCCGCCTCGACGGCCGCGCCGGCGTCGTCGACATGGACGTGGACGTTCCACAGGCCGTCTCCGCCGACGACGACCAGGGAGTCGCCGAGCCCGTCGAGCCGGGCACGGAGCCGGGCCACGGCAGCGTCGTCCGCTTCGAGGAGGTAGATCACTTCGAAGGCGGGACCGCCGCCGGCGCACGGCCGCCCCGCGTCCACCGCGGCGGGACGCCGGCCGGTCCGGGGTGCCGGAGTCGCCGGGGCCTCGCCGGAGAGGGCCTGCACCAGCGCTCCCAGGACGGTGACGAGGCCCTGCCCGCCCGCGTCGACGACGCCCGCGGCGTCCAGCACCGCGAGCTGCCGGGGGGTGGCTTCGAGCGCCTCCCGCGCCCCCGCGTAGGCGGCCCGCAGAGGGTCGGCCGGCGCGCTCTGCGCGGCGTCCGCGGCTGCGCGGGCCACGCTGAGGATGGTGCCCTCCACCGGGTGTGCGACCGCCTCGCGCGCCAGTTCGGCGGCCCGCCGCAGCGCTCCGGCGAGGTGGTCTCCGTCACCGATCCGTTCCGCCATGCCGCGCAGGAGCTGTGCCAGGATCGTGCCCGAGTTGCCGCGCGCACCGATCAGCGCGCCGTGGGCCATGGCACGGATCACATCGGCGGGGGCGGGGGCGGTGTCCCCGGTCTCGTGGGCGGCGAACACCGCCTCCACGGCCTGGGTGGCCGACTCGACGGTCAGGTACAGATTCGTGCCTGTGTCCCCGTCCGCGACCGGGTACACGTTGATGGCGTCGATCTCCTCGCGCTCCCGGCCCAGGGCCTCCAGCGCCAGTGAGCACCAGGCGCGTACGGCCGAGGCGTCGAGACTCTGCGGCACCTGGTGATCCTCCTTGTGCGGCCTGACGGGGGCCGTGGCTGCGGGTTGTCCCGCAGCGTAGACCCCGGCCGGCTGCGGACGGCCGGGCGGGGGGCGGCGGGAGCGTGCTAGTTTCGTGTCTCGGAAGCAGTGGATGTATGCTGCTCCAGTTGCCCGATGAGAATCGGGCCATTCCCCCGGCAAGCCACTTCAGATCACTGATTCCGGCGCGCCGGATTCACCGTAAGTGCATCTGAAGTCTTTGGAGTGACCCGTGGCTGCCAACTGCGACGTCTGCGGCAAGGGGCCGGGCTTCGGCAACAACATTTCGCACTCGCACCGCCGTACGTCCCGTCGCTGGAACCCGAACATCCAGCGTGTGCGTGCAGTGGTCGGTCGGACGCCGAAGCGGCTCAACGTCTGCACCTCGTGCATCAAGGCCGGCAAGGTCTCGCGCTAACGCCGACGTTTCGTCGTAGCGCAGCCCCTGCGGTTGCCTTGAAAGCCGGTCCACCTCGGTGGGCCGGCTTTTTGCCGTGCTCCCGCGGAGGCGGCCGACAAAGGCGCCGACGGGGCGGCGCCCAGTGCTGTGACCGGCAAGGTTCACCGGCTCGCGACGCCCGGCACGGCACCTCGCTGTGTTGTCGCTTCACCCAAGTACATCCAGTACGCGGGAGATCCTCCGCCTTGCGATGCACCGCACCGGACGCCGCGAGCTTTCCGGCAAACCCTTCCGGTCACAGCACTAGCGAAAGCGCCAGCCGTGGTCCACCGGGCCGATGCCCGTTCCGAGGGCGAACCCCGCCGCGATCGCGCCGGTGACGTACTCCTTGGCCGCCTCCACCGCGTCCGGGACGGTCATGCCCTTCGCCAGGCCCGACGCCACCGCGGAGGCGAGTGTGCAGCCCGTCCCGTGCGTGTGCCGGTTGTCGTGGCGCTGCGCTCGCAGCCAGTGTTCCTGAGCGCCGTCCGTGAGCAGGTCCACCGCGTCGCCCGCGAGGTGGCCGCCCTTGATCAGCGCCCAGCGGGGCCCGAAGCCGAGGACGGCGTCGGCGGCCCTGCGCATGCCGTCCTCGTCCTGGACCTCGATGCCGGTCAGCTGTGCCACCTCGTCCAGATTGGGTGTGGCCACGGTCGCCGTCGGCAGCAGCTTGTTCCGTACGGAATCGAGTGCGGAGGCCGCGATCAGCGGGTCGCCGTGCTTGGACACGCCCACCGGGTCGACGACCACGGGCGCGTCCGTGGCGGCGAGCAGCTCCGCGACGGTCTCGACCAGTTCGGCGGAGGCCAGCATCCCGGTCTTCACGGCCTGTACACCGATGTCGTCGACGACGCTGCGGTACTGGGCGCGTACCGCTTCGACGGGCAGCTCCCAGGCTCCCTGGACGCCCTGCGAGTTCTGTGCGGTGACCGCGGTCAGCACGCTCATGCCATGGACGCCGAGGGCGAGCATCGTCTTGAGGTCGGCCTGGATTCCGGCACCGCCGCCGGAGTCGGATCCGGCGACGGTGAGCACACGAGGGGGTACGGGCACGCGGGGAGGTATCGGCATGCCCCCGAATCTACTTGCCGCCGGTGTCCACTTGCCGTCCTCGGTGTCTCCTTGCTGCCTTCGAGGTCTACGTGCCGTCCTCGATGTCGCCGAAGTGGTCCCAGCCGCCCTTGCTGTTCCACGGTGCGCCGTCGACGGTCACCTGCGGCAGCGCGGAGGGGTTGAGGACCTCCCCGATCACCTTCCAGCGGGCCGGCAGTTTGGCATCGGGCGGGAAGGTGGCGACGATCGCGTGGTCCTCCCCCCCGGTCAGCACCCACTGCAGCGGGTCGACGCCGACGGCCTGGCCGATGTCGTTCATCTGCGAGGGGATGTCGATCAGTCCGGACCGCAGATCGATGCGGACCTTGCTCGCCTCCGCGATGTGCCCGAGGTCGGCGACGAGCCCGTCGCTGATGTCGCACATGGCGGTTGCACCCAGCCCGGCGGCCGCGGGACCGGCGTGGTACGGCGGCTCGGGCCGGCGGTGCGCCTCCACGAAGGCGCGCGGGGAGCGGAAGCCGCGCGAGAGCACCGCGTGCCCCGCGGCGGACCATCCCAACCAGCCGGTGTAGGCGACGACATCGCCCGGCTGCGCGCCCGAGCGGGTCACGGGCTCATGGTTGCGAAGGTCGCCGAGCGCGGTGATCGCGATGGTGATGGTGTCGCCGCGGACGACGTCGCCGCCGACCACGGCGGCGCCGGCGACCTGGCATTCGTCGCGGATGCCGTCCATGAGTTCGGTGGCCCAGGTGACGGGAAGATCGGCCGGGACGACGAGTCCGAGGAGAACGGCGGTCGGGACCGCGCCCATCGCGGCGATGTCGGCCAGGTTCTGGGCGGCGGCCTTGCGCCCCACGTCGTACGCGGTCGACCAGTCGCGGCGGAAGTGCCGGCCTTCCAGGAGGAGGTCCGTCGTGGCCACGACCCGCCGGTCGGGCGCGGCCACGACCGCGGCGTCATCGCCCGGTCCGAGCCGTACCGCGGGGGTGGTGGTGAGCTTGGAGGTGAGCTCCCTGATGAGCCCGAACTCCCCCAATTCGCCCACAGTTCCCTTCACCGAGTCACCTCTCCTTGTCCTGGACGCTGCGTGCGACCGGCTCCCCTGCCGGGCGTGCGGGGGTCGGCCCCCGGGTGGGCACCGCATCCGGGTGCCCCTTGTACCGCGGTGCGCTCGCGGTCGCGAGCGGTCACTGCTGTCGGTACCGTCAAGAGATGCTTCAACCTCTGCTCGCCGTACGCCACGCTGCGGACGCCGTCCGCCGCGAAGGTCTCCCCGCGGCCCGCGACGACGCGATACCGTGGCGACCCCGCTCCCTGGGATCTCCCCACCGACGGTAGGGGACATGATCCTCGTGCCGCCCTGGAGGCTCCGTGGTACAGGCGTACATCCTCATTCAGACCGAAGTGGGCAAGGCGTCGACCGTCGCCGAGACCATCGGCAAGATCCCGGGTGTGATCCAGGCCGAGGATGTGACCGGTCCGTACGACGTGATCGTGCGTGCGCAGGCCGACACCGTCGACGACCTGGGGCGCATGGTGGTCGCCAAGGTCCAGCAGGTGGACGGCATCACTCGCACCCTCACCTGTCCGGTCGTGCATCTGTAGCCCCCGTCTACGCTTGGCCGGTGACGTCCTACCGCCGCCGGCCCCTCTTCCTGTCCGCCGCCGCCCTGCTGGTGGCCGCCGCGGGCTGCACCTCCACGGACGCGTCGGCGTCGATCACGGTTCCCAGCCCCCCGGCCGGGGAAGCAGCCCTGTGCCGTGCGCTGGACAAGGAGCTGCCGGACAAGGTCGCCGGGCAGGACCGCGACGACCCCGAGCCGTCGTCCGAATTCACCGCCGGCTGGGGCGATGCCGCGATCGTACTGCGCTGCGGCGTGCCCCGGCCCGAGGGGATGAGTGATCCCCGGAGTCAGGGAGTCGACGTGGACGGAGTCAACTGGCTGCTGGAGGAGCGTGACGCCGGCCCCAGGCTCACCACCACGTACCGCGAGACGTATGTGGAGGTCACCCTGGGCAGGCAGTACACGCACGACATCAGCCCGCTGACCGGCCTCGCCGGGCCCGTCAAGAAGACGGTCCCCGCGACGTTTTGACGGCGGTCCCTGCCGCGTTCCGACAGAGGGCGGCTACCGCAGCCCCGTCGAACGGCGCAGGGCCGCCTGGATCAGCCGGTCCACCAGCTCGGTGTAGGCGACACCGCTCTCCTGCCACATCCGCGGGTACATGGAGATCGGCGTGAAGCCCGGCATGGTGTTGATCTCGTTGATGACGAACTCGCCGTCCTCGGTGAGGAAGAAGTCCGCGCGCACCAGGCCTTCGCACGAGGCGGCGTCGAAGGCCGCGACCGCGAGCCGCTGGACCTCGGAGGTCTGCTCCTCGGTGAGGGGCGCGGGCACCAGGCCGGCGGCGGAGTCGATGTACTTGGCCTCGAAGTCGTAGAAGTCGTGCGCCGTCACCGGCGGGATCTCGGCCGGGACGCTGGCCCGCGGACCGTCCTCGAACTCGAGCACACCGCACTCGATCTCCCGGCCGCGCAGCAGCGACTCCACCAGGATCTTGGGGTCGTGGCGCTGCGCCTCCGCGATCGCGTCGTCGAGACCGGCGAGGTCGTCGACCTTGGTGATGCCCATGGAGGACCCGCCGCGGGCGGGCTTGATGAACAGCGGCCAGCCGTGCTCGCCCGCGAAGTCGACGATCTTCTTGCGCGCCGC
Organism: Streptomyces sp. NPDC027962; assembly: GCF_055566095.1. Classification (NCBI taxonomy): domain Bacteria; kingdom Bacillati; phylum Actinomycetota; class Actinomycetes; order Kitasatosporales; family Streptomycetaceae; genus Streptomyces; species Streptomyces sp. NPDC027962. The sequence goes on along the minus strand of NZ_JBVHTA010000011.1, from coordinate 25,609 downwards.
GGCGTTGTCCTGCGCCCACTCCCGCGGGCGGATGACCTCGTACGGGCCGACGGGGAGGCCGAAGGAGATGAAGACCCGCTTCATGTACTCCTTGTCCTGGCCGACGGCGGAGGCGAGGACGCCGGAGCCGACGTACGGGACGCCGGAGAGCTCCAGCAGGCCCTGGAGGGTACCGTCCTCGCCGTACGGGCCGTGCAGCATCGGGAAGACGACGTCGACCTCGCCGAGCGCCTTGGGCACGGAGCCGGGCTCGCTGTAGACGACCTCACGGCTGCCGGGGTCGACGGAGAGCACCACGCCGCCCTCGTCGGACTCCGCGAGCTCCTCGACGCTCGGCGTCCTGCGGTCGGTGATCGCCATCCGCTCCGGTTCGTCGGCGGTGAGCGCCCACCGGCCGTCGGACGTGATGCCGATCGGCAGGACGTCGTACTTGGCGCGGTCGATGGCGCGCAGCACCGCTCCCGCGGTGACCACGGAGATCCCGTGTTCGGAGCTGCGGCCGCCGAAGACGACGGCTACGCGCGGCTTGCGGAGCTGCTGCTCGGGGCTCTGGGGGAGGTTCTCGGTGCTCATATCGCGATGAGACTACCGTGCAGTTCGAACGTCGTGGAGTGCAGGCGAGGGGCGCGCCGCACCGGCGGCCGCCCGGGAGCGGACGGCTCCGGCGCCCGGCCCCCGCACGGTCAAGCGCCGCTCGGGTCCGGCGGCCCCGGTCAGCACCGCTCGGGCCCGGCGGCCCGGGTCAGCACCGCTCGGGCCCGGCGGCCCGGGTCAGCACCGCTCGGGCCCGGCGACCGGGGTCAGCGCCGCTCGGGCTTGGCGGCCCGGGACATCAGCTCCTTGAGAGCGACGACCGGCGGCTTCCCCTCGTGGACGATGCCGACGACCGTCTCCGTGATCGGCATGTCGACCCCGTGCCGCCGCGCCAGATCCAGCACCGACTCGCAGGACTTGACGCCCTCGGCCGTCTGCCGGGTGACGGCGATGGTCTCCTGGAGCGTCATGCCGCGGCCGAGGTTGGTGCCGAAGGTGTGGTTGCGCGACAACGGCGACGAGCAGGTCGCGACCAGGTCCCCGAGCCCGGCGAGGCCGGAGAACGTGAGCGCGTCGGCGCCCATCGCGAGGCCGAGGCGGGTGGTCTCCGCGAGGCCGCGGGTGATCAGGGAGCCCTTGGCGTTGTCGCCGAGACCCATGCCGTCCGCGATACCGACGGCGAGCCCGATCACGTTCTTGACGGCGCCGCCCAGTTCGCAGCCGACGACGTCGGTGTTGGTGTACGGGCGGAAGTACGGCGTGTGGCACGCGGCCTGGAGCCGCTGGGCGACTGCCTCGTCACGGCAGGCGACGACCGCGGCCGCGGGCATGCGGGAGGCGATCTCCTTGGCCAGGTTGGGGCCGGTGACGACAGCGACGCGTTCGCCGGGCACGCCGGCCACTTCCTCAACGACCTCGCTCATCCGCTTGGCCGTGCCGAGTTCGACCCCCTTCATCAGCGAGACGAGCACGGTGTCCGCGGGCAGCTGCGGCGCCCACGCGGCAAGATTGCCGCGCAGCGTCTGCGAGGGAACGGCGAGAACGGTGAAGTCCGCTCCGTGCAGCGCCTCTGCCGGATCGGTGGTGGCGTGCAGGTTCTGCGGAAGCTCGATCCCCGGCAGATAGTCGGGATTGGTGCGGGTGGTGTTGATCGCCTCCGCCAGTTCCGTACGGCGGCCCCAGAGGATGACCTCACAGCCGGCGTCCGCGAGCACCATGCCGAACGCCGTGCCCCACGAGCCCGTTCCGAAGACGGCCGCCTTGACGCGCTGTGTCACTTCGCTTCCTCCTCGGCCGCCTTGCGGCGCTGCTGCGCGCGCACTTCGCGCAGATCGAACGGTTTCTCCGGTGCCTTCTCGCCACGCAGATCCTCAAGCTGCACCGTGATCGCGGCCATGATGACCTCGGTCGCGGCCTTCAGGACCTCGGGCGTCGGGTCCTGGTCGTAGAAGCGTGAGAGGTCGACCGGCGGGCCGGCCTGCACCTGGAGGGTCTTTCGCGGGAGGAGACGGACCTTGTTCTCCTTGGCGTACGGCGGCATCGCCAAGTTGGCGCCCCACTGCGCGACCGGGATGACGGGCGCCTGCGTCTGCAGCGCGGCGCGCGCCACACCGGTCTTGGCCGTCATCGGCCACATGCCCGGATCGCGGGTGAGGGTGCCTTCGGGGTAGAAGGCGACGCATTCGCCGCGCTCGACCGCGTCGACGGCGGCACGGAAGGCGCCGACGGCGTTGGAGGACTCGCGGTAGACGGGGATCTGGCGGGTGCCCCGCAGCAGAACTCCGACCACGGGCGCCTTGAACAGCGCGGCTTTGGCCAGGAACCGCGGTACTCGTCCGGTGTTGTACTGGAAGTGCCCGTACGAGAACATGTCGAGGTACGAGTTGTGGTTGATGGCGGTGATGAATCCGCCCTCGGCCGGAATGTGTTCCATTCCCCGCCAGTCCCGCTTGAACAGAAGCAACAGCGGCGGCTTTGCGATGACCGCGGCCAGGCGGTACCAGAAGCCGATTCTACGGCGGGACACTCGGACACCTTCCTCTTACGACCGGGCTATTGCCTGGCTGCTGGGGGTCAAGTGTCGCCCCAGGCCTCTGGTCTGTCGAGAACACGGTACGCCCCGCCTGTGGGCCCTCCCCTCGGGGCCTTCTGCCGCTCGGGCCACAATGGGCGCGATGCGCACGGACAAAGACCTCGCCACGGACACGATGCCGATCCCCGCTCCGGCCGTCGCCTGGTCCCTGGTCGTGCCGCTGAAACCGCTGGCCCTGGCCAAGAGCCGGCTGGCGGGAGCCGCGGACGACGGACTGCGGCCCCGTCTCGCCCTCGCGTTCGCCCAGGACACCGTGGCGACGGCGCTGGCCTGCCCGGTGGTGCGGGATGTGGTGGTCGTCACTGACGACAGGAGGGCCGCGGCGGAGCTCACGGCACTGGGGGCGCGCATCGTGCCGGACCTTCCGGCGGCGGGCCTCAACGCGGCGCTGTCGCACGGCGTCCGCACGGTGCGCACGGTCCGCCCGTCGGCGGCGGTCGCGGCGCTCAACGCCGATCTACCCGCATTGCGTACCGCGGAATTGGAACGCACGCTCGCCGCCGCTTCGGTATTTACCCGGGCATTTCTGACGGATGCGGCCGGAATCGGCACCACTTTGCTGTGCGCCCGGCCGGGTGCGGAATTGCGGCCCGCTTTCGGCGGCCCTTCACGTCGGGCGCATTTGGCTTCGGGCGCCGCGGAAATTCTTCTCACCGGCGTCGATTCCGTGCGCCAGGACGTCGACACCGGCGACGATCTGGCTGCGGCGCTGGTGCTGGGCGTGGGGCCGCGGACCGCCGAGCGCCTGGCGGCCGGCGCCCGCGCCGGGGAACGTCGGCGCGCGGCGGAGGGGCACTAAGCTGCATCCATGCAGGCGACCTCGTACACATACGACCCCGAGAGCCGCAGCGGGAGCGTCCTGCTGGACGACGGAACTCCGGTGGAGTTCGACGCGGCGGCCTTCGACGCGGGCGGTCTGCGGCTGCTGCGCCCAGGGCAGCGAGTACGCATCGAGACCGAGGGCGAGGGCGAGAGCCGCCGCATCACGCTGGTAACGCTGTACACCTTCTGAAGGCGCCACCGGCCGAACGCGCCACCGACACACCGCGGGCCGGTCTCCCCGGGGGAGACCGGCCCGGCGCGTGAGTGGCTGGGCGGCCTTGTGCCGCTTACTTCTTGGGGCGTCGTGCCCCGAGTGCTACTTCTTCCTCGCGGTCGTCTTCTTGGCGGTCGTCTTGCGCGCCGAGGTCTTCTTGGCGGGCGCCTTCTTGGCCGTCGCCTTCTTGGCCGGGGCGGTCTTCTTCGCCGTGGCCTTCTTGGCCGCGGCCTTCGCCGGGGCCGCCTTCTTCGCGGCCGCCGTGGTCTTCTTCGCGGTCGTCTTCTTCGCCGTCGTCTTTTTCGCCGTCGTCTTCTTCGCGGCGGCCTTCTTCGCCGTCGTCTTCTTCGCGGCGGTGCGCTTCGCAGCGGCCTTCTTGGCCGCGGCCTTCGCGATGGTGGGCGCCTGGCCGGAAAGGCTGCCCTTGGGCGCCTTCTTGACGGCGACCTCACCTCCCTTGGGGAGCTTCTTCGAGCCGCTGACCAGGTCCTTGAAGCCCTGCCCGGCGCGGAATCGCGGCACGGACGTCTTCTTGACCCGGACACGCTCGCCCGTCTGCGGGTTACGGGCGTAGCGGGCGGGGCGGTCGACCTTCTCGAACGAGCCGAAGCCGGTGACCGAAACCCGGTCTCCGGCGACCGTTGCGCGGACGATCGCATCAAGTACGGCGTCGACGGCGTCAGCGGCCTGCTGACGCCCGCCGAGCTTGTCGGCAATCGCTTCTACGAGCTGCGCCTTGTTCACGTCTTCCCCTTCGGAGACATTTGGCCGGAACGATTGCGTCCAGGCTTTTTCGCACGTTAGGCAGATATATACCGCAAATCAAACACGAAACGGTCTAATCACCCTAGTGCCGCAACGAAGTCGACCTCGGCTGCGTTCTGAGGTCAGTCACCTTCCGGGAATCGGCCCTCGTCGAGGTCCTTCATCAACCGGTCCAGACGCCTTGCCGCGCCAGGGAGATCGTGCTTCGCCGCTGCCGTGACGACCAGCAGCTTCCGGGACAGCGCCATCCTTACGCCCTCCGGGACTTGCAGTGTGCGCACTCTTGTGTGCGCTTCCTTCAATCGGGCCGCGACCGCCTCGTAGAGCTCGAGTTGGCTGTCACGTTCCATGCACCGATTGTGCCATCTGGGGCGAGTTGTCGCCCGACAGGGCCTCAACGAGCGACTGCGCCCCCCACCGGAAGGTGGAGGGCGCAGTTCGGGAAAAGCGCTGCTCAGGCCTCAATTGTGCGGGGCTTGAAGGACGGGCGGCCCGCTTCGTAGGCCGCGATGTCCGCTTCGTTCTGAAGGGTGAGACTGATGTCGTCCAGGCCGTTCAGCAACCGCCAGCGGGCGTTCTCGTCGAGGTCGAAGTCCGCGGTGATTCCCGGGGCGAGGACCTGTCGCTTCTCGAGGTCGACGGTGATCGGAGCCGTCGGGTCGGCCTCGGTCAGCTCCCACAGGGCGTCGACGACGGACTGCTCCAGCACGACCGTCAGCAGGCCGTTCTTGAGGGAGTTGCCGCGGAAGATGTCGGCGAACCGGGACGAGATGACGGCCTTGAAGCCGTAGTTCTGCAGCGCCCATACGGCGTGCTCCCGCGAGGAGCCGGTACCGAAGTCGGGGCCCGCGACGAGCACCGTGGCGCCCTTGCGCTCGGGGCGGTTGAGGACGAACTCGGAGTCCTTGCGCCAGGCCTCGAACAGCCCGTCCTCGAACCCGTCGCGGGTGACCTTCTTCAGCCAGTGCGCCGGGATGATCTGGTCGGTGTCGACGTTGCTGCGGCGCAGCGGAACGGCCCGGCCGGTGTGCGTGGTAAAAGCTTCCATGGTGTTCAGACTCCGGCGGGCGCAGGGGTTTCGGACAGGTCCGCGGGCGAGGCCAGGTGGCCCAGCACCGCGGTGGCGGCGGCGACCTGGGGCGAGACGAGGTGCGTACGGCCGCCCTTGCCCTGCCTGCCCTCGAAGTTGCGGTTCGAGGTGGACGCGGAGCGCTCCCCGGGAGCCAGTTGGTCGGGGTTCATGCCGAGACACATCGAACAGCCCGCGTGCCGCCATTCGGCTCCGGCCTCCTTGAAGACCTTGTCCAGGCCCTCCTCCACGGCCTGCAGCGCGACCCGCACCGAACCGGGCACGACCAGCATCCTTACGCCGTCGGCGACTTTGCGGCCGTCCAGGATCGAGGCGGCGTTGCGCAGGTCCTCGATGCGGCCGTTGGTGCAGGAGCCTACGAAGACGGTGTCGACCTTGATGTCGCGCAGCGGCTGTCCGGCGGTCAACCCCATGTACTTCAGGGCGTTTTCGGCGGCCAGGCGCTCCGAAGCGTCCTCGTACGAAGCCGGGTCGGGGACGTCGGCCGACAGCGGCGCGCCCTGGCCCGGGTTGGTGCCCCAGGTGACGAACGGGGCGAGTTCACTGGCGTCGATGAGGACCTCGGCGTCGAAGACCGCGTCGTCGTCGGTGCGCAGCGTCTGCCAGTACTCGACCGCCGCGTCCCACTCGGCGCCCTTGGGCGCGTGGTCGCGGCCCTGCAGGTAGTCGAAGGTGGTCCGGTCCGGGGCGATCATGCCCGCCCGGGCGCCGGCCTCGATCGACATGTTGCAGATGGTCATCCGGGCTTCCATCGACAGTTTCTCGATGGCGGAGCCGCGGTACTCCAGGACGTAGCCCTGGCCGCCACCGGTGCCGATCTTCGCGATGATCGCGAGGATCAGGTCCTTGGCGGTGACGTCCTCGGGCAGTTCGCCCTCGACCGTGATGGCCATGGTCTTGGGGCGGGCCATGGGCAGCGTCTGGGTGGCCAGCACATGCTCCACCTGCGAGGTGCCGATACCGAAGGCCAGCGCGCCGAAGGCGCCGTGGGTGGAGGTGTGCGAGTCGCCGCAGACCACGGTGGTGCCGGGCTGGGTCAGACCCAGCTGGGGGCCCACGACGTGGACGACGCCCTGCTCGACGTCGCCCAGCGGGTGCAGGCGTACACCGAACTCCGCGCAGTTCTTGCGCAGGGTCTCCAGCTGCGCGCGGGACACCGGGTCGGCGATGGGCTTGTCGATGTCGAGGGTCGGGGTGTTGTGGTCCTCGGTCGCGATGGTGAGGTCGAGGCGCCGGACCTGGCGGCCGCTGAGCCGCAGACCGTCGAAGGCCTGGGGGCTGGTCACCTCGTGCAGCAGATGCAGATCGATGAAGAGGAGGTCGGGCTCGCCCTCGGCGCGCCGGACGACATGGTCGTCCCAGACCTTCTCCGCGAGTGTCCTACCCATCGCTTTCCCTCCGGCCGGCTGTGCTGCCGACGCATCTAGAGATCTTGTGCACTGCCCGTTGGTCCGCGGGCCGCAACTACAGCGTGGCAAGTTCCGGAGAAAATTGAACTTGCGTTTCACAGAGTGAGACGTGAGTATCGTTGCATGGACAACTCTAGCGGCGTCGGCGTTCTCGACAAGGCGGCCCTCGTCTTGAGCGCCCTGGAGTCCGGTCCGGCCACCCTCGCGGGGCTGGTCGCGGCCACTGGACTCGCACGACCCACGGCACATCGCCTCGCCGTGGCACTGGAACACCACCGTATGGTGGCGCGGGACATGCAGGGCCGGTTCATCCTCGGTCCGCGGCTGGCGGAGCTCGCCGCCGCGGCGGGCGAGGACCGGCTGCTGGCCACCGCCGGCCCCGTGCTCACCCATCTGCGCGACGTGACCGGCGAGAGTGCGCAGCTCTACCGCCGGCAGGGAGACATGCGCATCTGCGTGGCGGCGGCCGAGCGGCTGTCCGGACTTCGGGACACCGTGCCGGTCGGCTCCACGCTCACCATGAAGGCCGGCTCTTCGGCCCAGATCCTGATGGCCTGGGAGGAGCCGGAGCGGCTGCACCGCGGCCTCCAAGGGGCACGCTTCACGGCGACGGCCCTGTCCGGCGTACGGCGCCGGGGCTGGGCCCAGTCAATCGGTGAGCGCGAGCCGGGCGTGGCCTCGGTCTCGGCCCCCGTGCGCGGCCCCTCCAACCGCGTGGTCGCGGCCGTCTCGGTCTCCGGACCGATCGAGCGCCTGACCCGCCACCCGGGCCGTATGCACGCGCAGGCGGTCATCGACGCCGCCGGACGCCTCAGCGAGGCGCTGCGCCGCAGCGGCTGATCCGCCACCTCTGACGTCCATGTCCGGCCGGCCCCTTCAACGCCGCAGGGGCCGGCCGGAGGTGTTCGCGCCCGGCGCCGGGTGCGTGTTCGCGCCCCGTCGGCGGCTGCGGTGTTCGCGCCCGGCCGCCGGGTGCAGCATGGAAGTACCGGCAAGCGACGGAGGTGCAGCAGCGATGACCGAGTTCATGGACGTACACCGTGGCATGAAGGGCATTACGAACGACCAGCTGATGGAGGCGCACCGCGCGGACCTGGCGATCGAGAGCGAGGAGGGCGTGCACTTCAAGCAGGCGTGGGCGGACCCGGACACGGGCACCGTCTACTGCCTCTCCGAAGGACCCTCCGCGGATGCCGTGCAGCGCATCCACGAGCGCTCGGGCCACCCTGCGGACGAGATCCACCCCGTACCGCTCACCATCTGAACGTTTCGCCAAGGCCTCCGCCGTCCCGGGTTCGGCGGAGGTCTCGTCGTGTCCGCTCAGACCCGGAGCCGGTCCTGCGCCTGGACACCGTGCCGCAGCGAGGCCGTGCCGTAGGCCCTGCCGAGGCCGTAGGGCGGCATGTCGCCGTAGAACGCCTCGTACGACCCGTCGGGCACGACATACGTCTCGTGCCAGATGCCGACGTGGAGCTTGCTCTTGCGCGCCAGCCGGTTGATCCGGCCCCACCACGGACGGTGCCGTTTGTCGGGTGCGGCCGCGTAGGCGAGCAGCTTCTCCTTCGACTCCCAGTACTGGACGACGTAGAACGTCCGCGGTGAGCCGGTCAGCACGATGTGGTGGAGGAGTCCGAGGGAACGGTCGGCGCTCAGCTCCCTCAGCATCATCGGCATCGCGAAGACCACCGGAAGCCAGCGGTGCACCGCCCACAGGTGGTTGATCCGGACGCCGATGAGAAAGACGACGACATCGCCCGATGCCGCGGCCGTGGTGCGGCCGGGCAGCGTCTTGGTGCGCATGATGACCCCCAGGTCTATTGGATAGTGTCACTACCCATGATTGGATAGTCGCACTCTCCAATGAAGGGTGCAAGGGGATGCGGCTCTCGGAACTGAGCGAACTGAGCGGGGTCTCCACCGCGACGATCAAGTACTACCTGCGTGAGCGGCTACTGGCGGCGGGCCGGCGCGTCACCGCCACCCAGTCCGAGTACGACGAGAACCATCTGCGCCGGCTGCGCCTCGTCCGGGCGATGATCCAGGTCGGCCGGATCCCCGTGGCCACTGCCCGCGAGGTGCTCGCCCATGTCGACGACGACTCGCTCGGGCTCACCATGCGACTGGGAGCGGCGACGTGGGCACTGCCGCAGCTGCCGGAGGGCCCCACCGACGATCCGGCCGCGGCGGACGCGAAGCGCGAAGTCGAGCGGCTGCTGACGGAGCTGGGGTGGGACAGCGCCCGTGAGATCGGCGACCTCTCCCCCGTCTACCGGTCTCTCGTGACGTCGATCGCGACGCTCAACCGGCTCGGCTATGTCGTCCCGATCCCCGAACTCCTTCTGTACGCACGCCAGATGGAGCAGATCGCGGTGTACGAGATGGACCACCTGGAGACCCTCCCCGAGGGCGCCGAGCGGGTGGAGACGGCAGTGGCCGCGCAGGTGTTGTACGACCCGCTGCTGCTCAGCCTGCGGCGCCTCGCTCTCGAGGTGGAGACCGCGCGCCGGTACGGCATCGAGTAGTGGCCCCGGAAAGGCCGAACCGGAAACGCCGAAGGGGCCTTCCGACTGCTCGGAAGGCCCCTTCGGACTCTGTACCCCCGACCGGATTCGAACCGGCGCTACCGCCTTGAGAGGGCGGCGTGCTAGGCCGCTACACAACGGGGGCATGCATCCTGCGACGCGCTGGGCTACCAGGACTCGAACCTAGACTAAATGAACCAGAATCACTCGTGCTGCCAATTACACCATAGCCCATGGTGGTTTAGACCAGTACCCCCGACCGGATTCGAACCGGCGCTACCGCCTTGAGAGGGCGGCGTGCTAGGCCGCTACACAACGGGGGCCCTAGCGATCCTGCATCGACGTCAGCGGGTGCGACCCTGATGACATCGCGGGAAGGATCTGTACCCCCGACCGGATTCGAACCGGCGCTACTGCCTTGAGAGGGCAGCGTGCTAGGCCGCTACACAACGGGGGCTTTGCAGATAAGCTCTGCGAGCTGGCCTACCAGGACTCGAACCTAGACTAACTGAACCAGAATCAGTCGTGCTGCCAATTACACCATAGGCCACCAAAACTCAACCCCCAGCTGGGGGTTTTGTTCGGTCTGCGCTTCCGGCTCCCGGGTTTCGGCCCGCTCCCCTTGGCGCAGGAAGAACATTACCTGAAGGTGGACGGCGCTCCAAAACGGGTATGGCAGCGCAGCAGCGCCGGGAGCTCGTCGAGACCGGTGATCCGGATCAGCTCCGGGCGCCCTCCGAGCCCCGTGCGATCGAGCCAGATACCTGCCAGCCCCGCCTCGACGGCGCCGCGGGCGTCGATGTCGGGCTGGTCGCCGACGTACGCGACCTCGGAGGGAGCCAGTTCCATGGCCTCACAGGCCGCCAGGAACGCGCCGGCATCGGGCTTCGAGATCCCGATCTCGAGGGCGCACACCACGACCTCGAAACGGTCCCTCACACCGAGCGTGCGCAGCTTGCGCTCCTGGTTGCGGAGGCTCGAGTTGGACAGGATCCCGTGACGGTAGTCAAGCGCGAGAAGATCCAGGACGCGCACCGTGTCGGGGAAGAGCGCCCACGCCGCCTCGTAGTGCACGACATGGCGCCCGAACCACTCGTCGGCCTCGGCGTCGCTCATGCCCGGCTTCCCGAGGAACTCCCGGACCCGGTCCCGCCGCTGCCCCTGGAAGTCGGTGAGCCCGTCGGCGACCCGGACCCAGTGGACGTCGGTGATCCGCTTCCATGCGACGAGGGCCTGCTCGACGGTGTCGTAACCGTCGGGCAGGCCCTCGTTCTCGAGATGCTTGCTCATGCCGATCCGGTCCGCGCTCGCGTAGTCGAAGATCGTGTCGTCGATGTCCCAGAGGACCGCGCGAATCGGCATGCCGCCGAGCTTAGGCCGCCAGCTTCGCCAGCGCCGCGTCGATGCGGGAAAGCGTCTTCTCCTTGCCCAGGATCTCCAGGGACTCGAAGAGCGGCAGGCCCACCGTGCGGCCGGTTACCGCGACGCGGACCGGTGCCTGGGCCTTGCCCAGCTTGAGGCCGTGCTCCTCGCCGGCGGCCAGGACGGCCTCCTTGAGCGACTCGGGGCTGGTCCAGTCCGCGGCCTCGAGCCTCGCGCGAGCGGTGGTCAGCAGCGCCACCGGGTCGCCCTTCATCGCCTTCGTCCAGGACGTCTCGTCCTCGACGGGCTCGTCCCGGAAGAGGAAGTCGACGTTGGCGGTGATGTCGGAGAGGACCGTCAGCCGGGTCTGGGCGTGCGGCGCGATGGCCTCCCAGGCGGCGCGGTCGAAGTTCTCCGGCGCCCAGTTGGCGTGCGGGGCCTGCAGCCAGGGCTCACAGGCCTCGGTGAACGCCTTCACATCCAGCATCCGGATGTGATCGGCGTTGATCGACTCGGCCTTCTTCAGGTCGAAGCGCGCCGGGTTGGCGTTGACGTCCGCGAGATCGAACTTCGCCACCATCTCCGGGATGGTGAAGATGTCCTGGTCGGCGGAGAAGGACCAGCCGAGCAGCGACAGGTAGTTGAGCAACCCCTCGGGGAGGAAGCCGCGCTCCCTGTAGAGGTTGAGGGATGCCTGCGGGTCGCGCTTGGAGAGCTTCTTGTTGCCCTCGCCCATGACGTACGGCAGGTGACCGAAGGAGGGGATCTCCTTGGCGATGCCGAGCTCGATCAGCGCCTTGTAGAGGGCGATCTGGCGCGGGGTGGAGGAGAGCAGGTCCTCGCCGCGCAGGACGTGCGTGATCTCCATAAGCGCGTCGTCGACGGGGTTGACGAGCGTGTAGAGGGGGGCACCGTTGGCGCGCACGATGCCGTAGTCCGGGACGTTGTCCGGGGTGAAGGTCAGCTCGCCGCGCACCAGGTCGGTGAAGGTGATCGGCTCCTCGGGCATCTTGAAGCGCACGATCGACTCGCGGCCTTCCGCGTCGTACGCGGCGCGCTCGTCGGCGGTCAGCGTGCGGCACTTGCCGTCGTAGCCGGAGGGCTTGCCGACGGCGCGGGCGGCGTCGCGGCGGGCCTCGAGCTCGAGGGCCGTGCAGTAGCAGTGGTACGCGTAGCCGCCGGCGATCAGCTTCCCGGCGACGTCCTTGTAGATGTCCATCCGCTGGGACTGCCGGTAGGGGCCGTGCGGGCCGCCTGCTTCGGGGCCCTCGTCCCAGTCGAGGCCGAGCCAGCGCATCGAGTCGAGCAGCTGGTTGTACGACTCCTCGGAGTCGCGGGCCGCGTCGGTGTCCTCGATGCGGAAGACCATGGTGCCGCCGTTGTGCCGGGCGTAGGCCCAGTTGAACAGGGCGGTGCGGACCAGGCCCACGTGGGGGTTGCCGGTCGGGGACGGACAGAAACGTACGCGGACGGATCCGTTAGCCACGCTTGATCACCTTGTTGGTGAGAGTGCCGATGCCTTCGATGGTGACGGCGACCTCGTCGCCGACGTTGAGCGGGCCGACCCCCGCGGGGGTGCCCGTGAGGACGACGTCGCCCGGGAGCAGCGTCATGGCCTCGGTGATGTGCACGATCAGGTCCTCGACGGAGCGGACCATCTCGCTGGTGCGACCCAGCTGGCGTTGCTCGCCGTTGACCGTGCACTGGATGGTCACGTCGGCCGGGTCGAGGTCGGTCTCCACCCAGGGGCCGAGCGGGCAGGAGGTGTCGAAGCCTTTAGCCCGGGCCCACTGCTTCTCGCGCTTCTGCGCGTCACGTGCGGTGACGTCGTTGGCGCAGGTGTAGCCGAAGACGACGTCCTTGACACGTTCGCGCGGGACCTCGCGGCACATGCGGCCGATGACGACGGCGAGCTCGGCCTCGTGGTGCAGCTCGTTCGAGAACGACGGGTACTCGATGGCGTCGCCGGAGCCGATCACCGAAGTGGTGGGCTTGAAGAAGGCGACGGGTACGTCGGGGACCTCGTTGCCGAGCTCCGCCGCGTGCTCCGCGTAGTTGCGGCCGATGGCCACGACCTTGTTGGGGAGCACGGGCGGCAGCAGACGGACCTTGCTCAGCGGGACCTTGGTGCCGGAGAGCTCGAAGTCGGCGTACGGAATGCCCTTGATGATGTCGAGGAGGAGGGCACCCGATTCAACGGACCCTTCGCCCTCGACCGCGCCGAAGGCGACATTGCCGTCGATGGAGAACCTGGCGATGCGCACGGGATGCTGTCGCCCCTCACTTCTTGGTCGCTGGCCGGAGACTGACGCTCCAGGCTAGCGCGGCCAGGGCCGCGCCTTCGTCCGCGTTACCCCTGGAGAGGGTCCGGTGAGTCCGCTCCGGTCGGCAATGGCCCGCGTCTGCTGAGCGGACCGGGCTGCGGCCGCGGGACGCCGGTCCGCCACCGGGGCCCCGCAGACGACCGGGCCGGCCCCGTGCCGCCGCGCTCTCGAGCGGGCCCGCAACCGGGGGCGAGTGAGCCGAAGGGGCGCGCGGGTGCCGAAAGGAAGAACGCGCGGAGGTCCCGAGGAACGAGGGACCGAGCACGATCGACCGTCGACACCCGCACAAAGCGCCCCGGAGGAGAACCGGGCCTCAAGAAGAGAGGGGCGCGTCCATGAGGACCGTGCGGCGGGGGTTGGCCGTCTGGGTGGGAAGATCGAGCGAGTGCTCCTGCTGCTCCGGCGCCTGCAGTGCGTCCGCGTCCTCGAGGTGGGCGAGGGTGGTGCGCCGGGGGTTGGCTATGTTGCGGAACATCGTGGTCGTCTTCATGTGTGGTGTCTGACCTTGTCGGTGTGCGGCGCTCAGGGGAGCGCGGTTGACGGACTGCCCATCCTTGTAAAGCGTCAGGCTAAACATCCAGTTCCCACCGAAAGACAGGAAGACTCAATGATCAGCGTGTGAGTTTGCTCACGAGATGAGCGACTATTCCGGCAATTCGGTCCCTTGATCAGGGATCCCGAAGCGGACATTAGGCCACGGAGCGCATCATTCCGCTCCTGATCATCGCGACTGGGACACCCCCCACCCCTAAGTGACTCGTGGCGTAAAGTCCGTTTTCACCGAGAACGACTTCTACGACTTGTGACCCGGCGCTTACAGCGTGTCATCCAGGTCACAGGCCGGTACATGGCCCTTGTTGGAGATCCGGCACTGTGCTGGAATTCCACGAACCGCCGCGGGTTTCAGGCCGGCGCGCAAGGGCGCAACGCAGCGCCGAGTTGCGGCGGAGAAGGGGGAGCAGCGCCGGTCACTCACGACCACCATGGGGCGCGATCGACGCCCCACGACGCCGACACCGTCCCGCTGTGCAAGCGGAGGGACGCCTGGTCCAGAGGTTGCGACGCTAGTGCAGGGACGTTTCAAGAGGGATGGCTCGGGTTCTCCCCCGGCCCGCCAGGGCCGCGGGGAAGCTGCGGCGGAACAGGAGCCGCGCGGCGGGATCGACCGCGGCTCCTCGGCCCAGCACACCCACAACCAGGGACCGGCGGCGCCCGGTGACGGCGGCGAGCGCTCAGCGCGCCACGGCGGCAAGGCGTCCGGTGCCAAGACGTCGGGTGCCAAGACACCTCCGGGCGACGCGGCGAATGTTCCGCCGACACCCAAGGGCGCCAAGGACACCGGTTCGCGAATAGCCCTGCGCAACTGGCGCATCAGCACGCGCCTGGTGTCCCTGCTCACCCTGCCGGTCGTCGCGGCGACCACACTGGGCGGACTCCGCATCAACGAGTCCATGGACGACATGAAGCAGCTGGATCACATGCAGCTGCTCACGAAGATGACCACGGAAGCGACCGAGCTGGCGCACGCGCTCCAGCAGGAGCGCGACCTGTCCGCCGGCCCGCTGGCCAACGGCGCCGCCGACACCGACTTCAAGGTCTCCGGGCCCCGCACCCAGACAGACCGCGCGAAGAAGGCCTTCCTCGAGGCCACCCGCTCGATCCCCAACAACGACGACGACCGCGCCCTGGAGAGCATCCGCGGCAACGCGAACCAGATCGCCGTCCAGGTCAACAACCTGAGCAACATCCGGGACTCGGCATACGACCAGAAGGTCCCGAACTCTCAGACGGTCGAGAGCTACAGCCGTCTGATCGAGTCGCTGCTGTCCCTCTCCCAGGACATGGCGCAGGCGACCAGCAACCCGGAGATGATCAAGCGGACCCGCGCCCTGGCGGCCTTCTCCTCCGCCAAGGAGTACGCGTCCATCCAGCGCGCCATCATCGCCGCGGCCCTGCCCGGCGGTGCCGACGCCAAGACTCCCGGCCTCACCGAGAACGACCGACTGTACGGCCAGGCAGCGCTGGAGAACGGTGAGTCCGAGCTCAACAGCTTCCGGTCGATCTACGAGTCCACCGGCGGCGACGCCGAGGAACTGACGACCACGCTCAACAGCGAGAACCCGACGATCACGGCGGCCGAGCAGTACGCGAAGCGTGTGCTGGAGAACAAGGACGGCCTCAAGCAGCTGAAGCCGACCCGGTCCCACCTCGACTGGACGGACGACTACTCGGTCCGCATCAACGCGATGAAGACCATCGAGCAGACGCTGCTCGGCCAGATGGAGGGCGAGGCCCGCGAGCTGCGCGAGGCCTCCCAGCGCGACGCGATCATCAACGGTGCGCTGATCCTCATCGTGCTCGGTGTGTCCCTCGTCGGCGCCTTCGTCGTGGCCCGCTCCATGATCCGATCGCTGCGCCGGCTGCAGGACACCGCGACGAAGGTCGCCCAGGACCGTCTGCCCGAGCTCGTCAAGCAGCTCTCCGAGTCCGACCCGCAGGACGTCGACACCTCCGTCGAGTCCGTCGGTGTCCACTCGCGCGACGAGATCGGCAAGGTGGCCGCGGCCTTCGACGACGTGCACCGCGAGGCCGTCCGGCTCGCCGCCGAGCAGGCCCTGCTGCGGGGCAACGTCAACGCGATGTTCACCAACCTCTCGCGCCGGAGCCAGGGTCTTATCCAGCGCCAGCTCTCGCTCATCTCCGAGCTGGAGTCCCGCGAGGCCGACCCGGACCAGCTGTCCTCGCTCTTCAAGCTCGACCACCTCGCGACCCGTATGCGCCGTAACGGCGAGAACCTCCTCGTCCTCGCGGGCGAGGAGCCCGGCCGCCGCTGGACCCGCCCGGTCCCGCTGGTCGACGTGCTGCGCGCCGCCGCATCCGAGGTGGAGCAGTACGAGCGCATCGAGCTCGCCTCCGTTCCGGCGACCGAGGTCGCGGGACGCGTTGTCAACGACCTCGTGCACCTGCTCGCAGAGCTGCTGGAGAACGCGACCTCGTTCTCCTCGCCGCAGACCAAGGTCCGCGTCACCGGTCACGCACTGCCCGACGGGCGGGTCCTGGTCGAGATCCACGACACCGGCATCGGCCTCTCCCCCGAGGACCTCGCCGCGATCAACGAGCGGCTGGCGTCGCCGCCCACCGTGGACGTCTCGGTCTCCCGCCGCATGGGTCTGTTCGTGGTCGGCCGTCTGTCCCTGCGGCACGGCATCCGTATCCAGCTGCGTCCCTCCGACTCCGGTGGTACGACCGCGCTCGTCATGCTGCCCGTCGACGTCGCCCACGGCGGCAAGAAGGCTCCCGCCAAGCCGGGTGCGAGCAGCCAGGGTGCCGTTCCTCAGGGCTCCGGCGGCGCTCCGGCCGGTCTCGCCGGGCGTCCCGGCGGCGGCCGTCCAGGCCTGGGCGGCGGAAAGGGCGGCCCGCTCGGCGGTGCCTCCTCCCCCACGTCCTCCGGCATGGGAGCCACCGCCGGAGGACGGCCGGCCGCCGGTGCGCCGCGCGGTCAGGTCGGTGCCGGTTCGCCGCCGCCTGCCGCGCTGCCGGGCCGCGACGGCTCGGGCCGCCCGGCCCAGGGCCAGCAGAACCAGGGACAGCACGCCCAGAACCAGCAGGGCCAGGGCCAGCACCCACAGAGCCGTTCGACGCAGGACGCTTCGCGTCAGGGCGGCGCTTACGGCACCCCCGGCCGCGGCGCGCACAGCGCTCCGCCCCGTAACGAGGCTCCCCACAACGGTTTCCAGAACGGTGCGACCGGCGCTGCCGACCGCGGCCGGCAGCTGCCGGCACCCGGTGGCCCGCGCGCGGAGCTGCCCGGCGGCGCGCCCGCACCGAGGCGTGACGAGCCGGTCCCGCCGCGTCCGCAGCGCCCGCAGACCACCAGCTGGGGCAGCGAGCAGCCGTCGCAGCCGCAACGCCCCTCCGCGGACATGCCGCGGGGTCACGAGGACCACGACGCCTCTCGTGGCCCGGGCGCGACGGCCGAGTTCGCACGTCCGGACTTCCACGCCGGTCCCCCGCAGGCCGAGCGCCCGGCGGGACCGTCCGCGACCGGCCAGTTCGTGCGGCCCGACGTGTACGGGACCTCCAACACGCCCAATGCGTCCGGCAGCAACGGCCAGTACGGCCGGCCGGCCGCTCAGGACCCGGCGGCCACCGCGCAGTTCGCCCGCCCCGAGCTCGGAGCGCCGCAGCAGCCCGCGCCGCGCCGGCGTGACGAGTCCGGTTTCGCGCCCCCGCGTCCGCAGGCAGGTCTGCCCGCGCCGCAGCAGCCGGAGGCGCTGCCGCCGGCCGGTCCCGGCGACGGCCGCACTCCGCTGTACGACACCCTGGAAACCAACTGGTTCCGTGGTGCACAGGGCGGTGGCCAGTCCACCGACCAGCCCCAGGCGCCGGCCGAGCCCTCCGCTCAGCCGATGCCGCAGCGTTCTCCCGCGCAGAGCCCGGCGAACCCGGGCAACGCGCCCCAAGCGAGCGGTGCCTGGCGCTCCTCGCCCAACGACGAGTTGGTGCGTCAGGCCGAGCGGGTCAGGAAGCCCGCGGCCGGCGGCGTCACCACCTCCGGTCTGCCCCGCCGTGTCCCGCGTGCCAACCTCGTGCCGGGTACCGCGCAGGAGCAGAACCACCAGGCCGGTCCGCAGGTTTCGCGCGCGCCCGACGATGTGCGCGGCCGACTGACCAATCTCCGCCGGGGTATCCAGCAAGGCCGTCAGCAGAACAGCTCGACGACCGGCAGCTTCAACCCCGGCCCCTCTCACCAGCAGGAGCGTTAGTTGAGTCCGATGAGCCAGGCGGCGCAGAATCTGAACTGGTTGATCACCAACTTCGTGGACAACACCCCAGGGGTGTCCCACACGGTGGTGGTCTCCGCCGACGGTCTTCTGCTGGCGATGTCCGAAGGTTTCCCGCGCGACCGCGCCGATCAGCTGGCGGCCGTGGCCTCCGGTCTGACCTCGCTGACCGCGGGGGCGTCCCGGATCTTCGAAGGCGGTCCGGTCAGCCAGACGGTCGTGGAGATGGAGCGCGGCTTCCTCTTCCTGATGTCCGTCTCCGACGGTTCCTCGCTGGCCGTGCTCGCGCACCCGGACTGCGACATCGGCCTCGTGGGCTACGAGATGGCGCTCCTGGTGGACCGTGCGGGCAGCGTCCTCACCCCGGACCTGCGCGCCGAGCTCCAGGGGAGCCTTCTGCACTGAGACTTCGCCCCGAGCCGAACCCCACTGACCGGCTCGACCCCCGCCAACGCACCGTCACCAGCACGGCCGCCCAAGGCCCCCCACCGGCCCCATCAGACGGCACAGCCGACCACTTGCTGTCACGCCCGGAGGATTCATGACCCCGCCCCCCGCCTCTCACGATCCGTACGGCGCCTCAGTCGACGCGTACGGAGACGAGGGCGACCAACCGCTGGTGCGGCCGTACGCCATGACCGGCGGACGGACTCGGCCGCGGTACCAGCTCGCCATCGAGGCGCTGGTCAGTACGACGGCCGATCCGGCGCTGCTCGCCGGCCTGCTCCCCGAGCACCAGCGGATCTGCCACCTGTGCCGGGAGGTCAAATCGGTCGCAGAGGTGTCGGCGCTGCTGTCGATGCCGCTCGGTGTCGCGCGGATCCTTGTCGCGGACCTGGCGGAGGCCGGCATGGTGGCGATTCACCAGCCGGGCAACGGAGAGGCCGGCGGCACGCCGGATGTGACACTGCTCGAAAGGGTACTCAGTGGACTTCGCAAGCTCTAGCGGCGGTGCTGCCCGATCGACCACCAGCGCGAAGATCGTGGTGGCGGGCGGCTTCGGCGTGGGCAAGACCACGTTCGTAGGCGCCGTCTCGGAGATCAACCCGCTGCGTACCGAAGCCGTCATGACCTCCGCGTCCGCGGGCATCGACGACCTCACCCACACCGGCGACAAGACGACGACGACCGTCGCCATGGACTTCGGCCGCATCACCCTCGACCAGGACCTGATCCTGTACCTCTTCGGCACCCCCGGACAGGACCGCTTCTGGTTCATGTGGGACGACCTCGTCCGCGGCGCCATCGGCGCCGTCGTCCTCGTCGACACCCGCAGACTCGCCGACTGCTTCCCCGCCGTCGACTACTTCGAGAACTCCGGCCTCCCCTTCGTCATCGCCCTCAACGGCTTCGACGGACACCAGCCCTACAACCCCGAAGAAGTCCGCGAAGCACTCCAGATCGGCCCGGACACCCCGATCATCACCACCGACGCCCGCCACCGCGCCGACGCCAAGAGCGCCCTCATCACCCTCGTCGAACACGCCCTCATGGCACGACTCAAGTAGAATGCTCAAGTAGACGGTGCAGTACGGCAGTTGTCGTAGTTGCCGCCAGGGCGGGCTGTGTCTTTTGACACGGCCCGCCTCCGTGTTCATAACATTTCGACAGAGAATTCCAGCACAGCGGACACCCGGTGCACACGGGCGGTGCCGCTGCGCTCACATGTGCACCGCTATTTGCCGCGTCTCGTTGTTTATGCCCGTTTTATACGAGGCGTGCGCCACTCGGAATCACAGATTCCGAGTGTTTGGAATGGGGCCGTCGACGTGCTGGAATTCGTCGAACTGCCGAGTAGTACGGCTCTGAACGAAACACGGCACAGCGTAGGTGCCGACGCCGAGAGGTTGTTGGTCGAGTGAGGCGAAGCATGACGAGCTCCGCAGAGCAGCAGGCGCGGGGCAACTTCACCCCGCCGTCGCGCACAGCGGCGTCGCCTGCGGATGCGTCGGGAGCTTCCGGCCCTTCCCCGGCCGGCAGCGAATCGGGCAGTGGCACCGGCGGCAGCTCCAGCCGGCTGTCCCCGCGCAACTGGCGGGTGCCCACCCGCCTGAACGCGATTCTCCTCATACCCGTGCTCGTCGGTCTGGTGATGGGCGGGTTCCAGGTCAAGCAGTCGATCGACACCTGGAGCGAGGCGCAGGACGCGGAGAAGACGGCGCTGATCGTGCGCGCCGCCTCCGAGTACGGCCAGGCACTGCTCAACGAGCGTGACCTCACCGCGCAGCCCCTTCTCCTGGCGACGAGCGAGGACGCCCGCAAGGCGGCCGTCGTCACCGAGGCGTACGAGACCACGGACGCGGCCAAGGCCAAGTTCGACCAGGCCGTTCAGGACATGCCCGAAGGGCAGGGCCTCGAGCGCCGCCTCACCCTCTTCCGGCAGGAGGAGCCGGGCCTCGCGAAGCTGCGCGAAGTCGCCTACACCAAGGCGCTCGACCCGGTGAAGACCGAAGAGGGCTACGTCAAGATCCAGCACGTGCTGATGGAGTTCTCCAACGAGCTCGGCCTGGGCACCGGCAACGTCACCAGCTACGGCCGCACCGTCTACGCCGTCCAGCTCGCCAAGGCAGCCACGTCGCTGCAGCGCTCGATCGGCATGCACCTCCTGGTGCGGCCGAGCAAGGACACCGGCGTCCTCGCCCAGCAGAAGGTCGCCTTCAACTCGTACAACTACCTCGAGCAGATCGCGATCGGCGAGTACGTCTCCGGCGGTACGGAGGACGACACCGCGCGGCTCAAGGAAGTCATGACCGACAAGGCCACCGAGGGCGGCAAGCGCCTCGCGGCCGCAGGCCTGAACCCGCCCAAGGGCGCGGACGGTTCCGTCTTCACCGGCATGGCCACCGCGATCGGATCAGGCGCGACCCCCGAGAAGCTGCGCGGACAGGACGTCACGACGGAGACGTGGATGGGCGCCGCGACCGCCAAGTTCGACGGTTACACCGAGATCGAGAAGGACCTCGTCGACCGGGCCGTGGGAGAGGCCGTGGCGATCTCCGACGACGCCAAGTCGGACGCCGTCCTCAACGGCCTCATCGTCGTCATCGCCCTGCTGACCGCCTTCATCCTGGCCGGCCTCATGGCCCGCCAGATGAGCCGCTCGATGCGCCAGCTGCGTACCGCCGCCTTCGGTATCGCCGAGCAGCGCCTGCCGATGCTCGTCGACCAGCTGTCCCGCACCGAGCCGGGCCGGGTCGACACCCGCGTCCAGCCGATCCCGATCGACACCCAGGACGAGATCGGCGAGGTCGCCCGCGCCTTCGACCAGGTCCACCGGGAGGCCGTCCGGCTCGCCGCCGAGCAGGCCATGCTCCGCGGCAACGTCAACGCGATCTTCACCAACCTCTCGCGCCGCAACCAGTCGCTGATCGAGGGCCAGCTGACCCTCATCACCGACCTGGAGAACAACGAGGCCGACCCGGACCAGCTGGAGAACCTCTTCCGCCTGGACCACCTGGCGACCCGTATGCGCCGCAACGGCGAGAACCTCCTCGTCCTCGCCGGCGAAGAGCCCGGCCGCCGCTGGAACCAGCCGGTGCCGCTGGTCGACGTGCTGCGCGCCGCCTCCTCCGAGGTGGAGTCCTACGAGCGCATCGAGCTCACCGGTGTCCCGGAGACGGACATCCACGGCCAGGCCGTGACCGACCTCGTGCACCTGCTGGCCGAGCTCCTGGAGAACGCCACCACGTTCTCCTCGCCGCAGACCAAGGTCCGCGTCACCGCCACCCGGCTGCCCGACGGCCGCGTGATGGTCGAGATCCACGACAAGGGCATCGGCCTCACCGCCGAGGACTTCGCGGACATCAACCACAAGCTGGCCAACCCGCCGACCGTGGACGCCGCCGTCTCGCAGCGCATGGGCCTCTTCGTGGTCGGCCGGCTCGCCGACCGGCACGGCATCCGCGTCCAGCTGCGCCCCTCCGGCGAGCAGGCCGGCACCACCTCGCTGGTCATGCTCCCCGACGCCATCACCCACGGTGGCGGTGGCGAGGCGCTGCCCGAGGACGACTTCACGGTGTCGCAGATCATCCCGGAGCAGCGCGCCTTCGAGCAGCCTGCCTTCGAGTCCGCCCCGATGCGGACCGCGGCAGAGCTCGGCTTCGACGACTCCCGCTACGAACAGCCCTCCGACGACTCCGCCGCCCAGCTCGACCCCGTGGGCCGGTCCCTGATGCGCGAGGAGCGCCGTGCGGCCCTGGAGGCCCAGGCGCAGGGCGGCGAGCGGCCGCTGTACCGCGACGAGGTGTCGTACGGTCAGGAGCAGGAGCCGCAGCAGGAGTACGGCTCCGAGTACGACCGGCAGCAGTACGCCGACCAGGGCTACGCACAGCAGGACCAGCAGCCGATGTACGACGAGTACCAGGGCACCTACCAGGACGGCTTCCAGGCGACCGGGGGCTACCCCGAGCACCAGGAGCGTCAGGAGCAGTACCCGGACGCATATGCGGAAGCCACATACCAGGCTCCGCAGGACTCCGAGCAGCAGTACGACGGTCAGTACGACTCCCAGCCCCACCAGGCCGAGTGGGCCGATCAGAGCGGTCACCAGAGCGCGTACGAGGCGGATTACCGGACCGAAGCGGAATCTTCGCCGGGCGCTCCCGCGAATGCTCCGGAACGCGTAGGCTTCGAACGTCCGGGACCGTCTCCGTCTTCGAGCAGCAGCCACGAGCTGACCAATGCGGGCCTTCCCCGGCGCGGCAGCAGCCAGCAGCCGCCGGCGCAGCAGACACAGGCGCAGGAGCAGTGGCAGCGGCCCGCCGAACAGGCTCCGTCCGGTCAGCAGAGCGGACAGGCCGCGGACGGCGCCAACGGGTTCACTGGCGGCCGCTCCGACTCCAACGGCTTCGGTGGCGGCGGCTCGGACTCCGACCCCGACGGGTGGCGTTCGACGAACGACGAGCGCTGGCAGCGGGCGGAGAAGCTCCGCGACCCGAAGGCGGGCGGGGTCACCTCGTCCGGTCTTCCCCGGCGGGTTCCCAAGGCCAACCTCGTCGAGGGCACGGCCGAGCAGACCCCGCAGGGCGGCCCACAGGTCTCCCGCGCGCCTGAGGACGTACGCGGCAGGTTGAGCAACCTGCGGCGCGGCGTCCAGCAGGGACGCAGCGCGGGAACGGACACGAACGGACCGGGCTTCGGCCCGGGCAGTACCTACAACCAGGAGCGTTAGTGTGAGCCCGATGAGCCAGGCGGCGCAGAATCTGAACTGGTTGATCACCAACTTCGTGGACAACACCCCAGGGGTGTCCCACACCGTGGTGGTCTCCGCCGACGGACTCCTGCTGGCGATGTCCGAAGGTTTCCCGCGCGACCGCGCCGATCAGCTGGCGGCCGTGGCCTCCGGTCTGACCTCGCTGACCGCGGGAGCGTCCCGGATCTTCGAAGGCGGTGCCGTCAGCCAGACGGTCGTGGAGATGGAGCGCGGCTTCCTCTTCCTGATGTCCATCTCCGACGGCTCCTCGCTGGCCGTACTGGCCCACCCCGACGCCGACATCGGCCTCGTGGGCTACGAGATGGCACTCCTGGTCGACCGTGCGGGCAGTGTCCTCACCCCCGACCTGCGTGCGGAGCTCCAGGGAAGCCTGCTCAACTGAGTGCTCAATTGAGCGATTGGCTTCTTGACCATTAGACAGACAGTGCGTTTCACGCCACCGCACCGTTAAGGTGCGGTGGCGCGGGCTCCACAGGGACAGGAACCGGCGACAGGCAGTCGGAGGAGGAAACGTGGCAACACCCCCAGGCGGACGCCCTTACGAGGGCGGTCACCAACCGCCGCACGGTGAGCACGCAGACAACCGGTTCAACTTTCCTTCGACGCCGGGCAGACAGGGCGCGCAGCAGCCTTACCAGCAGCCGCAGTCGCCGTACGACCCGTCGTACGGACAGCCGTACCAGCCCCGGGTCCAGCCCGTGGCCCCGCGGCGGTCCCCGGAGCCTTCGACCCCGTCGTCGTCCGGCTCCGGCTCGGGTCCCGGCACGCACAACCCGCTGGTGCGGCCGTACGCCATGACCGGCGGACGGACCCGGCCGCGGTACCAGCTCGCCATCGAGGCGCTGGTCAGTACGACGGCCGATCCGTCCAGGCTGCAAGGGCAGTTGCCCGAGCACCAGCGGATCTGCCGGCTGTGCTTCGAGATCAAGTCGGTCGCCGAGATCTCCGCACTCCTCACCATCCCCCTCGGCGTTGCCCGGATCCTCGTCGCCGACCTGGCCGAGGCCGGACTCGTCGCCATCCATCAGCCCGGCGGCGACGAGTCCGCCGGCGGCCAGCCAGACGTGACACTGCTCGAAAGGGTGCTCAGTGGACTTCGCAAGCTCTAGCGGCGGTGCTGCCCGCTCAACCACCAGCGCGAAGATCGTGGTGGCGGGCGGCTTCGGCGTGGGCAAGACCACGTTCGTAGGCGCCGTCTCGGAGATCAACCCGCTGCGTACCGAAGCCGTCATGACCTCCGCGTCCGCGGGCATCGACGACCTCACCCACACCGGCGACAAGACGACGACGACCGTCGCCATGGACTTCGGCCGCATCACCCTCGACCAGGACCTGATCCTGTACCTCTTCGGCACCCCCGGACAGGACCGCTTCTGGTTCATGTGGGACGACCTCGTCCGCGGCGCCATCGGCGCCGTCGTCCTCGTCGACACCCGCAGACTCGCCGACTGCTTCCCCGCCGTCGACTACTTCGAGAACTCCGGCCTCCCCTTCGTCATCGCCCTCAACGGCTTCGACGGACACCAGCCCTACAACCCCGAAGAAGTCCGCGAAGCACTCCAGATCGGCCCGGACACCCCGATCATCACCACCGACGCCCGCCACCGCGCCGACGCCAAGAGCGCCCTCATCACCCTCGTCGAACACGCCCTCATGGCACGACTGCGGTAGCGCGTTCGCGGGCAGGTCCCCTGTGCCCTGTGAACCGGCCCCCAAGGCTCCTGTGGAGCCTCGGGGGCCGGTTTCGTGCGGGCGGTCCGTGGTCACGGACCGGCGGGGCCGCGGGGGCTGTTCCCCATCCGCCCCTTCCCGCTGTACCGATGCGCGGCCCCGCCGCGTGGCGGGGCAAGCCCCGGACCCCGGTACCGCGCTGCGCGTGGTGTCCTCAACCGCCGGCGGGCTGAAATTGCCGCTACGCGGTCGATCCGGCCCGCTCGGACACTCTCCCCTTACAGCCTTCGGGCCGTGGGAGGCGGCCCGGCCGGACGGGCAAAGTCAGCCCCGCCGGCGATTGAGGCGCGGGTTCGGGGCGGCGCCCCGCGAGACCGGCAGGCTCCAGCCCGGGCCCCACGCCGCCAGGCGTGCGGGCGCGCACGGGAATGCCCCGCACACCAAGTGGTGATGCGGGGCATTCCGGGGTCAGGGCGTCAGCCCTGCCAGCTGTGGGAGGGGCGGAAGCCGCGCTGGCGTTCCAGGCGGCGCCAGCCCGCCGAGGTGCGGCCGCGGTGGGTCGGGGCGGCGGCGTCGGGCTGGGCGGAGGCGCGGGCAAGCAGGACCGCGGTTATGGCCGCCAGCTCCTCGGGGTCGGCGTTGCCCTTCTCGACGCGGAGAAGAGAGGACGAGTCGCTCGGAGTGCTCATGGGTGGGCTCCAGTGGTCGCAGAGTTACTGCGGGGGGTTGCCGTGTTTGCGGGAGGGCAGGTCGGCGTGCTTGGTGCGCAGCATCGCGAGGGAGGCGATGAGGACCTCGCGGGTTTGTG
>NZ_JBVHTA010000010.1:185011-189629 GCF_055566095.1 Streptomyces sp. NPDC027962 | reverse complement strand
CGCCCGGTTACATTCCGAACCCGGAAGCTAAGCCTTTCAGCGCCGATGGTACTGCAGGGGGGACCCTGTGGGAGAGTAGGACGCCGCCGAACAATCTTTGACCTCAACCCCTGGATACCGTCCGGGGGTTGAGGCGTTTCTGCGTCGGTATGGTCGAACGGCGGCGGTCCGCCCGGCCGACCGGATGCCCTCGTCAGGTGCTCGCGGGTCCTCGCCAGTTGGCTCGCCAGGTGGTTCGGATCATCCCTTGATCCAGGGTATGCTTTACCTCGTTGTCCCAGGGCAACAGGCCCCTATAGCTCAGTCGGTAGAGCGTCTCCATGGTAAGGAGAAGGTCAACGGTTCGATTCCGTTTGGGGGCTCAGCAGAGAAGAAGGCCCCTCGCCACTGGCGAGGGGCCTTCTTCGTTTGGTGCCTGCAGGCACTGTGCCGTCAGGCGTTGTGCGGCTCCGGAATGCGCATCGTAAGGATGGCCATGTCGTCCGAGGCCGGTTCCGCCGCGAAGCGTTCAACGGCCCGCAGCACCTTGCCCGCGACCGCTCCCGCGGTGAGGCCCGTGCAATGCGCCAGAACCTCGCTCAGGCCGTCGTCGCCCAACATGCGCGTACCCTCGCGGCGTTCCGTCACGCCGTCGGTGACGCAGAGCAGGACGTCCCCCGGGTCGAGTGTCACCGTCTGCTCGTAGAGTTCCAGGTCGTCCATGACGCCGAGGAGGGGCTGGGGCTCGGCCGCCGGCTCGACGCTGCCGTCCTGGCGCAGCCTCAGCGGCAGCGGGTGGCCGGCGCAGACGACCTTGAGGACCGCGCTGCCATCCTCCTGGGGCCACAGCTCCCCGTACAGAAGCGTCAGGAAGCGGCTGCGAGAGCCCTCGTCCAGGATGGCCGCGTTCAGCCGCTCGAGTACCGCGGGACCGCCGAAGCCCTCGCGGGCGAGCAGGCGCAGTGCGTGACGGGCGAGGCCCGTGACAGCGGCGGCCTCCGGGCCGGTGCCGCAGACATCGCCGATGGCGAAGCCGTAGGCGCCGTCGCGGATGGGGAAGAGGTCGTAGAAGTCGCCGCCCACCTCATTGCCCTCGCCGGCCGCGCGGTAGATGACTTCGACCTCGACGCCGGGGATCTGCGGGAGCTCCGGCGGCAGCAGGCTGCGCTGCAGGGACTGACTGATCGCCATGCGCTCCGAGTAGAGCCGGGAGTTGTCGAGGGCGAGGGCGGCTCGGCGGGAGAGGTCCTCCGCCAGTTCCAGGATCTCCTGGCGGAAGTGGTCGTCGGACGGCTTGCCGAGAGTCAGCATGCCGATGACGCGGTTGCGTGCGACGAGCGGCAGGACGACGGTCTCGCCGCCGACCGCAGCTGCTGTGGCCAGCGTCGTACCGATGCCGGAGGAGACCGGCGGCGTCGAGCCCAGCCCCAGTTCGCGCTTGGATGCGAGGAGCGCGGCCCGCTGGGCGGCCTCGCCGGGCGCGTTCCACACGCGGGCGCCGGGGGTCGGGACCGGCTCGGGCGGGTCGACCTTCGACAGGAGGGCCTTGAGGCCGTCGATCCGTTCCTCGTCCTCGTGCAGCACATAGCTGAGGTACGGCTCGGAGGACTGGTCGGCGATCGTGTACACCGCGCACCAGGTGGCGAGAGTGGGGACCGTCATCTGCGCCATGAGGGCGAGTGTCTGGTCCCGGTCGAGTGTTCCGGCCAGCAGGTCGGAGGCTTCGACGAGGAAGGACAGGGAGCCGCGGCGCAGCCGTTCCAGTTCGCCGAGCCGAGCGGATTCGACGGCCAGCGCGATACGGTCCGCCGCGAACTGCAGGCGTAGCGCCTCCTCGTTGGAGTAGCGCCCCGCGGACTCGGCGGCGACACCGAGCGAACCGGTGAGCCGGCCCTCGACCTTGAGGGGCACGGTGACCACCGAGCGCATGCCGGTGGAGTTGAGGAGGGGGACGGCGCCGGGAACGGCGGTCAGGTCCTCGTGGACCGCGGGCATGCGGGCGGAGCCGTAGCGTCCGGAACCGGCCTCGACCGGGACGCGCGCGAAGCGCTGACGGGCCGACGGCAGACCGGTCGTGGCCCGTACCTCCAGTTCGGTCTCGTCGTCGGTGGCCAGGAGCAGGAAAGCGGCGTCGCCGTCGAGCATGTCCCTGGCACGTTCGACAGTGCGCTGGAGCAGACCGTCGAGGTCATCGGGGGCGGGGGAGCCGATGAAGACCTCGAACGGGTCCGTGCTGCGGTTCTCCGCGCCGCTGTCCGTGCCGGAAGCGCGCTGCGGGGTCTGCAGCACGGCACGCTCGTCGTCGCGAACCAGCAGACAGACCGTCGAAGGCTCACCGTTGGTGTCCCTTACCCGCAGATGCGAGGCGTAGACCGGGATGACGCGTCCGTCGATGCCGCGGACTCCGTAGCTGCCCTCCCACCGGGAGAGCTGCAGCGCCTCGGCGATGCCGGTACCGGTGCCGGGGGTGTGCGGCCAGGCTGCGAAGTCGGTGAGCGGCTTGCCGATGACCTGGTCCGCCGTGTACCCGAAGAGGTGCGCCGCGTCCTCGTTCCATACGACGATCGTCCCGGTGCGGTCGATCTGGGTGACGGCGACGCGTACCCGCTCCTCCGCGACCGGGAGCAGCGCGACGGGCAGCACCGGGCCGGCGGACCGGGTGCCCACCGAGCGCTGGGGCAGGTCCAGTTGGAACCACACCGTCTTGTGCGTGGGCGTGTACTCGACGCCCCAGCGGGAGGCGAGCGCGGCGCAGAGCAGAAGCCCGCGGCCGTTCTCGGCGTCGAGGTTCGCGATCGAGCGGCCGGTGCCCTGTATCGGGACCTCGCGCTCGGGATAGTGGTCGGCGACCTCGACGCGGACGCCGTCCTCTGAGCGCAGGCACAGGACGTCGGCGGAGGTTCCCGCGTGGACGACCGCGTTGGTCACGAGCTCGCTGGTCAGGACCACCGCGTCGTCAACCACGTCGGAGTATCCCCACCCCTGGAGGGTGTCGCGGACGAATGCACGGGCGGTCGCGACGGACCGCCCGACGGGGTCGAAGCTGGCGGCCGCCCGCGCGGTGATCACAGAACTCCTCGTACGCGTCTCGACGCCCGGCTCTGCCATGATTCGGCCTGCCCCTCCCGGTGCCCGGTTGTGTGACGAGCACCACGCCGCCCCCGCCGGGCGGACCGGGGCGGTTGGACAGTCGGATGCCAGGTTACTTACCTTCGCTGTCCGAGCGGATGCCGGTTGCCGCTGTTTCCGCCCTGTGGGGGTGGGGACGCTATGCGAAGCTGCCGAACTGTTATCGCCTGGTTCCGGCATGGTGAAACACTGGGCAGGCTTCCTGAGACGGCCCAGGCAGTACGGTCAACCCCTGCGGGAGGGACACGGTGGAGTCTGGCGTGACGGCGCGGGCTAAGGATACGCGCGCGAAAGGCGGACGGTCCCGGAGCAATGGGACAACCGAAGTCGATACGGCGGCCCTGAACAGGCTGCTGGCGGCGCTGGTGACGATGCGCGACGGGAATTTCCGCCGCCGTCTGACGGTGTCGGGCGACGGTGTGATGGCCGAGATCGCCGCCGTCTTCAACGAGGTCGCCGACCGAAATCTCCACCTCACGGGTGAGATCGCGAGGGTCCGCAGGATGGTCGGACGTGAGGGAAAGCTCACGGAGCGGCTGGAAACGGGTGCCTGTGAGGGCTCCTGGGCGGCGGCCGTCGATGCCGCCAACGAACTGGTGGACGACCTGGCGCGCCCTGTGTCGGAGGTAGGCCGGGTTCTCTCCGCGGTCGCGGACGGCGATCTCGAGCAGCGCATGGAGCTGCGCTCGCCTGCCGCGGACGGGCAGGACGGGGCGGCGGTGCGCCCGCTGCGCGGCGAGTTCCTCAAGGTGGCGCGCACGGTCAACAGCCTGGTCGACCAGTTGTCGGCGTTCACCGACGAGGTGACGCGGGTCGCGCTCGAAGTCGGCACGGAGGGCAAGCTCGGCGGCCAGGCGCAGGTGCGCGGTATGTCCGGTTCGTGGAAGGACCTCACGGACTCGGTCAACACCATGGCGTACCGGCTGACGGCCCAGGTGCGTGACATCGCACTCGTCACGACGGCCGTCGCCAAGGGTGACCTTTCCCGCAAGGTCACCGTCCACGTGGCCGGCGAGATGCTGCAGCTGAAGGACACCGTCAACACGATGGTCGACCAGCTGTCGTCGTTCTCCTCCGAGGTGACCCGGGTGGCCCGGGAGGTCGGCACGGAGGGCGAGCTCGGCGGTCAGGCGACCGTGCCGGGCGTGGCCGGTGTGTGGAAGGACCTCACCGATTCGGTGAACACGATGGCCGGAAACCTGACCTCCCAGGTGCGTGGCATCGCGGAGGTGACGACGGCCGTCGCCAACGGTGATCTGTCGCAGAAGGTGACCGTCAACGCGCGAGGCGAGGTGGCGCAGCTCGCCGAGACGATCAACCAGATGACCGAGACGCTGCGGACGTTCGCGGACGAGGTCACACGCGTGGCCAGCGAGGTCGGCGCGGAGGGTCTGCTCGGCGGTCAGGCGCAGGTGCCGGGTGCGGCGGGTACGTGGAAGGACCTCACCGATTCGGTGAACACCGTCTTCCGCAACCTGACCACCCAGGTGCGTGACATCGCGCAGGTGAC